>JBAXXO010000261.1:0-4640 GCA_037127855.1 Alphaproteobacteria bacterium | reverse complement strand
GCCCGCTCTCGCGCAATACAGCCCGCCTGCAACGCGCCCTGACCAACTCGTTCGAGGCGCTGATCCTTTTCACCCTCGCCGTCGCCGTGGTCACCCTCTCCCAATCCTCCTCACCCCTGACCCAGATCTGCGCCGGCCTGTTCGTAGGCGCCCGTGCCCTCTATATCCCGGCCTATTGGTTCGGCCTGACCCCGCTGCGCTCCATCATCTGGGGGATCGGTTTCTTCGCCTGCCTGATCATGATCCTTGCCGCCCTGCTCTGACCTCGACAAATTCGTCACAGTCCCGGGTTAGACATTGCCTGCAGACCGGGTTAAAAGACCCCGCGCCAAGTATAGGAGAGGCTTATGGCCAATTTCGACGCAATCATCATCGGTGCTGGTCCCGGCGGCTATGTCTGCGCCATCCATGCGGCGCAGTTGGGCCTGCAGGTCGCCGTGGTTGAGGGGCGCGACACCCTAGGCGGCACCTGCCTGAATGTCGGCTGCATCCCCTCAAAAGCCCTGTTGCACGCCACCCATTCCCTGCACGAGGTGCATGAAAACTTCGAGAAGATGGGCCTGATCTGCGGCACCCCCAGCATCGACTGGGGCAAAATGCAGGCCTATAAACAAGACGTCGTGAACGGCAACACCAAGGGCATCGAATTCTTGCTGAAAAAGAACAAGGTCACCTGGATCAAGGGCTGGGCCTCCCTCCCCGCGCCGGGCCAGGTCAAGGTTGGCGACGACATCCACAGCGCCCGCGCCATCGTCATCGCCACCGGCTCCGAACCCTCCTGCCTGCCCGGCGTGTCCGTCGACGAAATGATCATCGTTACCTCGACCGGCGCGCTGACGCTGCCCGCCATCCCCAAATCCATGGTCGTGATCGGTGCCGGCGTCATCGGCCTTGAAATGGGCTCGGTCTATGCCCGCCTCGGCACCAAGGTCACCGTGATCGAGTATCTCGACGCCATCACCCCCGGCCTCGACGGCGAGACTGCCAAATCCTTTGAGAAAATTCTGAAAAAACAGGGCCTCACCTTCATCCTGGGTGCCGCCGTCCAATCCGTCACCAAGACCGAAACCGCCACTGGCACTTCCGCCACCATCACCTACAAGCGCCGCAAGGATGATGCCGAGGCCACAATCGACGCCGATGTCGTCCTCGTCGCCACCGGCCGCAAACCCTTCACCACCGGCCTTGGGCTCGAATCCCTGGGTGTCGAAATGCTCCCCCGCGGACAGATCAAGACCACGCATTTCGTCACCAACATCCCCGGCCTTTACGCCATCGGCGACGCCACGACCGGTCCGATGCTCGCCCACAAGGCCGAGGATGAAGGCATGGCACTGGCCGAAATCCTCGCCGGCAAATCCGGCCATGTGAATTACGACCTGATCCCCGGCGTGATCTACACCACGCCCGAGGTTGCCTCGATCGGCGCGACCGAGGAACAGCTCAAGGAACAGGGCCGCGCCTACAAGGTCGGCAAGTTTCCCTTCATGGGCAATGCCCGCGCCAAGGCAGTGTTTCAGGCCGAGGGTTTCGTGAAGATCCTCGCCGACGCCATGACCGACCGCATTCTAGGTGCCCATATCATCGGCCCCGCCGCCGGCGACCTGATCCATGAGGTTTGTGTGGCGATGGAATTCGGCGCCTCGGCCCAGGATCTGGCCCTGACCTGCCACGCGCATCCGACCTATTCCGAAGCGGTGCGCGAGGCTGCTCTGGCTTGCGGTCTGGGCGCCATCCACGCCTGACCGGCGCCCAACACCGCGCACGCGCGCCCCCTACAAACTGGCCCCGACAAACTGGCCTGCCCGACCCTTTCATTTTGGTCCAAATATTCCCCGGGGGCAGGTCATCTTTGCCCCTTGGGCAAAGATGACCTTGGGGGTGGGAAACCCCCATCCCACAGCGGTCACGAAACCGCCCGTCAGACCGCTGGCACCACCTGCAACAACGGCATCACATCCGCCATCTCGGGCCCCGCGTCCAACCCGGTCAGCGCCCGCCGCAAGGGGCGGTACAGACCCTTGCCCTTGCGACCTGTCGCCAATTTCACCGCCTCGGTCCATACCTGCCATGTGTCATGTGTCCAAGGCTTGGCAGGCAGCAGCGTCAGGGCCTGACGCACAAACTCGACATCCTCGGCATCAACCAGCGGCGCGGCCCCGTCGCGAAACAACCGCCACCAGCCCTCCAGGTCGGCCAGCACCGTGATATTGCCCTTGGCCACCGCCCAGAACAGTTCCGCCTTGTCCGCCGGAACCCCCAAATCCGCCACGCGCCCGGCCACCACCGCCAAAGGCAGCGACTGCACATGGGCCCGCGTCAGCGGAAACAGATCCGCGTCATCGAACTTGGTCGGCGCTGCACCGAACGAACCGATGTCGAACCCGTCGATCAATTCCTGCATCGACCCAGCCAACTCGACCGGCTTCGAGGACCCCAGCCGCGCCATCAGGCTCAGCAAGGCCAAGGGCTCCACCCCCCGCGCCCGCAGATCGCGCAGCGCCAGCACGCCCAGCCGCTTGGACAATTCCTCGCCCTTCGGCCCGGTCAGCAGCGAATGATGGGCAAAGTCGGGTGGCATGCCCCCCATCGCCTGCATGATCTGGATCTGCGTGGCCGTGTTGGTCACGTGATCCGACCCCCGCACGATAAAGGTCACCCCCATATCGATATCATCGACCGACGAGGCAAAGGTGTACAACACCTGCCCATCCGCCCGGATCAGCACCGGGTCCGACAGCGACCCCGCATCGATCGCAATCGGTCCCAGAATGCCATCGGTCCATTCGATCCGGCTTTGGTTCAGCAAGAACCGCCAATAGCCAACCCGCCCCTCGTCACGCATCTTCTCGCGCTCGTCCGCCGTCAGATGCAGGCTGGTCCGGTCATAGACCGGCGGCCGCCCCATGTTCAGTTGCTTCTTGCGCTTCAGATCCAGTTCGACCGGGCTTTCAAAACATTCGTAAAACCGCTCTGCCTCGCGCAACTGATCCGCCGCCTCGCGGTAGCGCCCGATCCGCAGCGACTGCTTTTCCACCCGGTCCCAATGCAGACCCAGCCAGTCCAGATCAGCCATGATTGCGTCGGCATAATCCTGCTTTGACCGCTCCTGATCGGTATCGTCCAGCCGCAAGATGAACTGACCGCCGGACTTGCGGGCGATCAGATAGTTCATCAGGGCTGTGCGCAGATTGCCCACATGGATATATCCGGTGGGCGAGGGGGCAAAACGGGTGACGGTCGGTCGGGTCATCAGGGGTCTCCTTCGCTGCCTTCCCTGTCATGCCGCTGTGAAAATGTCCAGTTAGGTGGCTGTGCCCTCAGCCTGCGGTCTAGATCCGGCGGCAATTCCCCGTCACCAGCGTGAAACCAGCCTGGCGCCTTGGCTTGCCGCTGGGGCGGCGTGATGGCTTTCGGAAAATCACCGAGACTTTGCGTCTCAACCTTGGTCTTTGCCTGATATGCCATGCGGGGGCCGCTCTTCACGACACTCTCCCCTGCTTGCCCGCATTGCATAAAGTGCCGGCTTGGGTAATCTGTCCGCCATGACACAGATGCAGCCCGACGCCATAGCCCCCGACGCCCGGTTGATCCAAGGCCTGGCCGAGGCGGTCATCGCCACCCTGCCTGAACCCTTTCGCGCCGCAGCCCTGATGGTGGCGCTGCGGGTACAGGACTTTGCCGACCCCGAGATGCTGCAGGCCATGCAGATCGACGACCCCCACGAGCTGACCGGCCTTTACGACGGTGTGCCACTGACCTTGACATCCGTCACCGATCAGACGCAGCAGCCCGACCAGATCTTCCTGTTCCGCCTGCCCATCCTGACCGAATGGATCGCGCGCGGCGACGTCTCGCTGGCCGAACTTGTCACCCATATCTACATCCACGAACTGGCCCATCATGTCGGCTGGACCGATGACGAGATTGCCCGCATCGACCCGTGGTGGGAATGACCATGCCGCAGCGCCCCCCCACCCGCTTTGCCTGCACCCTGCTCGCCGTCACCCTCGCTTTGGTCGGCCCTGCCAGCGCCACCCCCCTGACCGACATCGCCCCCGAGATCGACGTCCGCCTCGCCGCCAAGGACTATCCCGGCGCCATCGCCGCCGTGCGCAGCCTGCTGGCCCAGGTCTGGGACAGGGCCCCCGCCCTCAGCTTCACCGAGGCCACGCTGGTCGCGCAGAACGCCACCGGCTACGGCGTCTACAACCCCCGCAGCACCAACCAGTTCAAACAAGGCACCCCGATCCTGATCTATTGCGAGCCGACAGGCTTTGGCTACGGCACCCCGGGTGCTGGACTGTATTCGATCAACTTCTTCATCGACCTTCAGGTCCTCGACTCTGCCGGCACCAAACTGGCCGACGCCCCTGCCGCGACCGAATACAACCTGACCACCCGTCATCAAAGCAAAGAGGTGCAGGCCAACATCACCTACAATCTCGACGGCCTGCAACCGGGCCGCTATACCCTGATCACGACACTGCGCGACAAGAACTCCCTCAAATCCGGCAGCTTCCAGACCGCCATCGAAATCCTGCCCTGACCCCAATCCTGCCCTGACCCCAATCCTGCCCTGACCCCAATCCTGCCTTGACGTTGATCTTGCCCTGACGCCCCGGCTCACTCCCCAAGGA
>JBAXXO010000260.1:0-4652 GCA_037127855.1 Alphaproteobacteria bacterium | reverse complement strand
TTTGTCGGCAACGACCTGATCGACAGCGACAACCCGGTGACGCTGCTGGGGTCGCTGCCCAGCGTCACCGGGTTGACCGTGACCCGGGTTGACGATCTGGGCGGCGGGGTCAGCTTGCGCAGTTCCGCCATCGCCAGTTATCAACGCCTGCAAGGCTGGTTACCCAATGGCTTGGGCGTGCTGACCGATCCGCTGCATGTCGATATGTGGGCGCAGTCGGTGGGCGTGCAAATGACACTGGCTCAAAGGCGCTATCTGTTGGACGACATGCATCTGGACTATGGCGTGGGCCTTGGCGTGTCGCGCCTGTCCGCCGCGACCCATCTGCAGTCGGCCCTGATAGATCTGCGCGGCCGCTCCTTGCAAAGCCTGCCCTATGCCGTGGCAGAAAGCCGCCTTGCCATTGGAACCGGCCCGGCTTGGCTGGGCAGCCTGTGGGTGTTTTCCTCTGGCGCGACCGAGTTGCGGTTGGGCATGGAACAGGAATTCTAACCCGCGCCCCACCGTTTTCGCAGGCGAACGCTCGATTGATCCTACGCCCAGAGCGGGTTGCACTCAATCTGTTTCGGATTGAGTGCCATCCAACACAGGCAAGCCGCTCAGGATGTTGCGCGTTCTGTCGGGTTAGGTGAACCTGACCCAACGCAACGCGCTCCAAGGCCCCACGATCCGGCCCCCAGTTGATTGCGCGGCAAAGCCACCGCGCGCCAGACTACGTCGATTGCAGCAACAAGTCGGTGCCTGCGTTCAGCGCATGCACCCCGGTTAGGGTCAGCACGTAGTCCGCCACCCCGTCACCCCCCGTGTCAATTTCCAGCGTGCCTCCGCCCGCGTGATCCACGAAATGCATTGTGTTCGCGGTGCTGTTCAGCGGACCGGTGCCAAGATAGGTCAAATGCAAAGCGGTAAAGTCCAATTGATCGTGACCCGAAACGAAGTCGGTGATCGTATCGCCACCCGTGGCCAGATCGCCGAACGCAACAAAAAGAAATGTGTCATCACCGCCGCCACCCGACATAAGGTCATCCCCCGCACCACCCGTCAGGTCATCCGCATCCCGGCCACCCGACAGCGAGTCATCCCCCGCGCCGCCTGACATGGTATCGATGCCTGCGCCGCCCAGTTCCGCATCATCACCGTCGCCGCCCGCCAAGTCGTCGCTGCCTATGCCACCCGACAAATCGTCATCACCGTCGCCGCCCGCCAGGTCATCGCTGCCCCCGCCGCCCGACAGATCGTCATCGCCGTCGCCGCCCGACAGATCGTCGCTGCCCGCCCCACTCGACAGCCGGTCATTGCCGGTGCCGCCGTCCAGGCTGTCAGCCCCGGCCCCGCCTCGCAGCCTATCCGCACCGTCATCACCTTGCAGATCGTCATTGCCTGCTGCCCCGTCCAGCCTGTCGCGACCATTGTCGCCATTCAGCGCATCGTCACCGTCACCGCCCAGCATGTCGTCATTGCCGTTGCCACCAAACAGGTCGTCATCGCCGACACCGCTGTCCAGATGGTCAACGCCATCATCACCGTGCAGATAGTCGTTGCCATCACCACCCGACAACAGATCACGGCCGACACCGCCGCCCAGATCGTCATTCTCTGCCCCACCGTTGACAAGGTCATTGCCCGCGCCGCCGTTCAGATGGTCGCGCCCCGATCCGCCTTCCAGATCGTCGTCGCCACTGCCGCCTTCCAGACTGTCATCGCCGATGTCGCCATACAGCGCGTCGTCACCGTCACCGCCCAGCATGTCGTCATCGCCATTGCCACCATGCAGATCGTCATCGCCGACACCGCTGTCCAGATGGTCATCGCCATCATCGCCGTGCAGTTCGTCATTGCCCTCACCACCCGACAGCAGGTCATTGCCCGTACCGCCGCCCAGACTGTCATCCCCGACACCGCCCGCGACATCGTCGTCGCCATCGCCGCCGCCCAGATCGTCATCGCCCTCGCCGCCGTCCATGCTGTCATGGCCGGACCCGCCTTCATGCTGGTCGTCGTCTGCGCCACCTTGGTAATCGTCGTCATCTTCGGTGTCCTCGAACGCCGGGGCCGCGAACAGGGGCAAAGGTGCGATGTCGTCGTGGATCAGGTCTCTCATAGAAGCCTCTTTGTTCAGGGTCAAGAACCCGCCGTCCTGCCCTCAGTCAGGCCCGAGTTTTCTTTTAGAATTGTGGCAGCTCGCCGTCAACCGGTAGCAGTGACAGTCTAACCTGGTGTTAATGCGTCCAGCCCCACGGCCCCCTTCAGGCAATGCGTGGCTGTTTTGGATGTGCAAAACCAAAGCGGCACCTGGGCTGGACAGGCCCATCTGCCAGACCGACGCCCCGTCGCCCCTTGGTCAAGGATCAAAACACGGTGAATGACAATCGCTAGAAATCTAATACATATAGATTTTTACAGCCTTCCACCTGTGGCATCCCCCCTTGATTTTCCTGACCCCCATTTCAGAAAATCTGCTTTTCTTTCACGATTACTTGCCTATAGTCTGCCCCATGGAACAGGATGGCATCATATCTTGCATCACCGCGGGCTTTTGCCCGGCAGACAGGCTTGCCCTGTCGCTGCCCCTTCTTAGCCACGTCTGAGCGTGCCTTTGGGTGCGACCGCTTGGACGTGACCTGCACCCGGATCGGCTAAGAATCACTCCCAAGGACCCCTGACATGCCCGCAACTTCCAGCGATACCGCGACCCAACCCCACGTCCTGATTTTTGACACCACCCTGCGCGACGGCGAACAATCGCCCGGTGCCACCATGACCCATACCGAAAAGATGGAGATTGCGATTCTCTTGGACGAGATGGGCGTGGATATCATCGAGGCGGGCTTTCCCATCGCCTCCGAGGGTGACTTTGCCGCCGTCTCGGAAATCGCCAAACTGGCGCGGACCAGCACCGTCTGCGGCCTCGCCCGCGCCAACGTCAAGGATATCGACCGCTGCTACGAGGCGGTGAAACACGCGCTCAGTCCGCGCATCCATACCTTCATCGGCACCTCGCCGCTGCACCGCGCGATCCCCAATCTCGACATGGACCAGATGGCTGAGCGGATCCATCAGACGGTGACCCACGCCCGCAATTTGTGCGACAACGTCCAGTGGAGCCCGATGGACGCGACCCGCACCGAACATGATTACCTGTGCCGCGTGGTCGAGATTGCCATCAAGGCGGGTGCCACAACGATCAACATCCCCGACACGGTCGGCTACACCGCGCCGCGCGAAAGCAGTGCCTTGATCCGTATGCTGCTGGAACGTGTCCCGGGTGCTGACACGATCATCTTCGCCACCCATTGCCACAACGACCTTGGCATGGCGACGGCCAATGCCCTCGCCGCCGTCGAGGCCGGTGCCCGCCAGATCGAATGCACCATCAACGGTCTGGGCGAACGTGCCGGCAACACCGCGTTGGAAGAGGTGGTGATGGCCATGAAGGTCCGCAACGATATCCTGCCCTATCAAACCCGGATCGACAGCACCAAGATCATGAACCTGTCCCGCAAGGTCAGCGCCGTCTCGGGCTTTGCGGTTCAGTTCAACAAGGCCATCGTCGGCAAGAACGCCTTTGCCCACGAATCCGGCATCCACCAGGACGGCATGTTGAAAAACGCCGAGACCTTCGAAATCATGCGCCCCGCCGATATCGGCCTCGCCGCCTCATCCCTGCCGCTGGGCAAGCATTCCGGCCGCGCGGCCTTGCGGGCCAAGCTGAAAGAACTGGGCTATGATCTGGCCGACAATCAGTTGAACGACCTTTTTGTCCGCTTCAAGGCGCTTGCCGACCGCAAGAAAGAGGTGTTTGACGATGACCTCGTCGCCTTGGTTCAAGATCAGGGCACGCATGAGGCCCATGACAGCCTGCAGGTCAAGCGACTTCGCGTGATCTGCGGCACCGATGGCCCACAGGAGGCCGAGCTCACCCTGACCATCGACGGCATCGACCATGCCATTGACGCCACCGGCGACGGCCCCGTCGATGCCGCATTCAACGCCGTCAAGATGTTGTACCCCCACAAGGCCAGCTTGCAACTCTATCAGGTCAGCGCCGTGACCGAAGGCACCGACGCACAGGCCACCGTCTCGGTACGGATCGAGGAAGACGGCCGCATCGCCACAGGCTCCTCGGCGGACACGGACACCATCGTCGCCTCGGTCAAGGCCTATGTGAACGCCCTCAACCGCCTGATCCAGCGGCGCCAGAAATCTGCGCCCGACAGCGACGTCAAGACAGTCAGCTTCCGCGACGCATCCTAAGCAGGGATTCGTTGGTTGGCCAACGGATTTGGCGTTCGTTCGATGTTCAGGGCCTCGACGGCATGGTGGATGGTCGGGTCGGGCGCTTCTGGGCCAGTCAGGGTCCGATGGGCGAGATGATGGGCTTTGAGGCCGCGCCAGACTGTTTCGATGCCGTTGCGTTCGGGCGCTTATGTGGGCGGCCACGCGACGCTTCGCCAATGGGCGCGGGCGGCGAGCGCGGCCCAGGTCGCCTTGCCGGCATGGATCGGTCCTTTGTCGAGCACGATGACCACGGGGCATTGGCATTGGCCGGGTTTGGGGCCGACACGCGACGGTCTGCGCCTCGCCCGATCCGCGCGCTGGAGCGGGTTGCACTCAATCTGATTCAGATTGAGTGCAACCCAAGACAGGCAAGT
>JBAXXO010000259.1:0-4670 GCA_037127855.1 Alphaproteobacteria bacterium | reverse complement strand
GCTGCGTCGTGGGATCGGCCATCGTCAAGCTGATCGGCGAGGGTCGGCCCGTGGCCGAGGTTCTGACCTTTGTCAAAGGGCTGGCAGAGGGCGCGCACCGGGCGTGAGATTGGCAGGCTCGCACGCGTGTCCGCCTGAGGTGCGGCCAGAGGGCGCGGGCGGTCCACCCCGCGGGCGGCAGGGTCAGCCGATCAGGCGGCGTGCCGAGCCGATCAGGAAGCACAGCATCAGCGCGGCGGTGGCCCCGTTCATCACCACGGCGGCCCAGCGTCCGGCAGAGCCCTGAACCTTTTCGCGCAGCAAGGTCACCGTGCCGGCCCAGAGCAGACCCCAGGCCGTCGCCCCGGCCATCACGCTGACCGCGACCAGCAACAGGCCGGACAGACCCAACCCGGCAATCTCGGGCCGGCCCATCGCGGCCAGCCAGAATGTCACATTCCACGGCGAGGTCAAAGCCAGCGTCGCCCCCAGCACGAAACTGGTGCGACCCGTATCAAACCGGCGTGCAGCTGCGGCGGCGGGCTGACCCTGATAGGCTGCAAAGGCCCTGTGCGCAAAGGTCACCGCCAGCATGGCCAGCAGGCCCAGGCTGAGCACCCCAAGCACCGTCTGTGCCACGGGGCCGGTGAACAGCACGCCCACTCCCAAGGCCACCACCACCGCCCACAGCCCGTCACCGACACAGGCCCCCAGGATCAAGCCATAGCCGGCCCAAAAGCCACCGGTCAGACAACGCCGCGCCATCTCGGCGTTGATCGGGCCGGGTGGCCAAGCGACCGACCAGCCCAGCAAGACCCCCGAGCCGACCAAAGTTGCAATGCTGGACATGGTTCTCCCCGCGCCGATGGTTTAGAACGCGCGGAGTGATTTTAGGACGTGCAGGGGGCTTTTGCCACGACGAAAGTGCCTGCAAGGCGGATGCGGACCTGTTTTGCGAAAGCCGAAGACAAACCGCAGGCCAAAGACTTGTCAGACGGTTTCGGCCCTGTCAGGGTCGGCGGCAAGACGGGTGGGGCCAAGATGGGTGGGGGGCACATGACCAAAGGGCGGATCGAGGCGTTTTCGGATGGCGTTCTGGCCATCATCATCACCATCATGGTTCTGGAATTGAAGGTGCCGCACGGCGAGGATTGGCAGGCGCTGCTACCGCTTTGGCCGGTATTCCTGTCTTATGTACTGTCCTTCGTGAATGTCGGCATCTACTGGAACAACCACCACCATCTGTTTCACGCGGTGCGGCATGTAGGTGGCTGGGTTTTGTGGACCAATCTGCATCTGCTGTTCTGGCTGTCGCTGTTGCCTTTTGCCACCGGGTTCATGGGCGAGAACCATTTCAGTGCGGTGCCGGTGATGATCTATGCCGTAGATCTGACGATGTGCGCGGTGGCTTTTACGATGCTTGTCTATGCGCTGGTGGCCGAGCATGGCAAGGATTCGGAATTTGCCAAGGCGCTTGGGTCGGATGTGAAAGGCAAGATTTCTTTGGCGATCTATGTTCTGGCGATTCCGCTGGCCTTGTGGAATTCCTATCTGGCGCTGGCAGGGATTGCGGTTGTGGCACTCATCTGGATCGTGCCGGACCAGCGGTTTGCACGGGCGGCGAGCGGGCATTGACGGGGGACGCCTGAATTGACAGGAACGCCTGATCGGTGCCGGGCAAGCAAGGGTATTTTGCGCTAGAAGTGGGGCGTGGTTCGGTGCATATCCTTGCGTCGCAGGCGCTTGGCCCGCGCGATACCTCGACTTGCCCGAGCCCGCCCTGCGACCACGCCTAGCACAAGGACCCGTGACATGCCCGTCATCACCTGCATCGACGATCTGAAACGCCTATACAAGCGGCGGGTGCCGCGGATGTTTTATGATTACGCCGAGGCCGGGTCCTATACCGAGCAAACCTTTCGCGAGAACACATCCGATTTCGACAAGATCCGACTGCGGCAGCGGGTTGCGGTGGACATGACCGGGCGGACGACCGAATCCTCGATGATCGGGCAGCGGGTGGCGATGCCGGTGGCGCTGGCACCGGTGGGCCTGACGGGGATGCAATGTGCTGATGGCGAGATCAAGGCGGCGCGGGCGGCGGCGGCTTTTGGGGTGCCCTTTACGCTGTCGACCATGTCGATCTGTTCGATCGAGGATGTGGCAGAACACAGCTCTGCACCCTTCTGGTTTCAGCTCTACGTGATGAAGGACGAGGATTTTGTCGACAGAGTCATCGAACGCGCGCGCAAGGCTGGGGTGTCGGCGCTGGTTCTGACGCTGGATCTGCAGATTCTGGGGCAGCGGCACAAGGATCTGAAGAATGGCTTGTCGGCACCGCCGCGCCTGACGCTGCCCAACATTCTGGACATGATGACCAAGCCACGGTGGTCGCTTGGGATGCTGGGCACGACGCGGCGGACATTCCGCAACATTGCCGGTCATGTGAAGGGGGTCGAGGACATGTCCTCGTTGATGAGTTGGACCAATGAGCAGTTCGACCCCAAGCTGGACTGGTCCAAGATCGCGCGGATTCGCGACCAATGGGGGGGCAAGCTGATCTTGAAGGGGATCAACGACCCCGAGGATGCAAGGATCGCCGCCGATTTCGGGGCAGATGCCATCATCGTGTCAAATCATGGCGGACGGCAGTTGGACGGGGCGGTGTCGTCGATCCGGATGTTGCCCTCGATCATGCGGGCGGTGGGCGACAGGGTCGAGGTGCATCTGGATAGCGGCATCCGGTCAGGGCAGGATGTGTTCAAGGCGCGGGCATTGGGGGCTGCCGGCACCTATATCGGGCGGGCGTTCATCTATGGCCTGGGGGCGATGGGGCAGCAAGGTGTGACAACAGCGCTGGAGGTGATCCGCAAAGAGTTGGACATCACCATGGCGCTGACCGGGGTTCAGACCGCCGAGGCGATCGGGCGCGGGCATGTGTTGGTGCCGCAGGATTTTGAGGGTGCGTGGGTTTGAAGCGGAAAAAGATGAGTATTTGAGCCAGTATGAAGGGATCAGCGCCGGGAACCGAGGTCAGACGATCTGAAGGTGGGCGATGCGAGCGTGGGGGCTTTCAGTTTGGGGGCAAGAAGCCAAACCAGGCACAGCATCGCAGCGGCAAAGACGAAGGCCGCGGGCAGGCCGAGGGTTCCCGCGATGGCGCCGACCGTGGGCGGGCCGATGAAATAGCCGAAATAGCCCAGCAGGGTGGTGCGGGCGATGGCGCGGGTGCGCTGTTGCGGCGGTGACAGGGCACCAACCTGCGAGAAGGCCATCGGGGCGAGAACCGACGATCCGATGCCCATTGTGATGAAGCCCAAATAGGCCATGACGGGGCTGATGGCTGCGGCCACGATCAGTGCGCCCAAGGCCGAGACGGTGGCACCGCCCAGCATCGCGGTAACGGGTTGGATGCGACCTGACATGCCTTGGAACAGCAGGCGCGAAAAGCCCATGGTCAGGGCCAGGATCGCGGGGCCGGCGGCGCCGAGGGTGGGGCTGCCATTCAGGTTGCGTTCGATATGCAGCGCCGACCAGCTTTCGGCGGCATTTTCGGTCATGAAGGCGATCAGCACGATGCCGCCACCGATCAGGGGCAGCAGGCCCATTGGCATTGGCTTTTCATCATACGGGCGGGTCAGGCCTTCAATCCGGCCATCGCGTTCGAAGGATAGCACGATCAGGCTGGCCGCCAGCAGCGCCATCATCGGCATCACGTCAGGGGGCGGCAGGCCCGCGCTGCGCAGCGCGCCGGTGCCCAGCGCGCCGGTGGCATAGCCAAAGGAATAGGCAGCATGGCACAGGGTCATCAGGGGTTGGCGGTGCTGCGCCTCGATCGCTGCCGCGCGGGCGTTCATCAAGACATCGGTGGCGCCGGTGCCTGCGCCGCAGGCCAGCATGGCCAAAGCGAACAGGCCCCAATGCGCCACCTGTCCCGGCAGCACAAAGGCGGCCGCCATGGTCAGGGCGGACAGCGGCAATGCCATACGCCCAAGCCGCGCGCTGATCATCGGGGCCGCCAGCATGGTCGCCATCGCAGCAATCGGGGTCATGAACAGCAACAGACCGAGACGAGAGTCCGAAATGCCGAGCATGGTTTTCAGGTCGGGCAGATCTGCGGCGAAAGTGCCCCACAAAATGCCCATGGCTGCAAAGACCACCATGGGGGCGCGCGCCAGGCCAAGGATGCGACGGTTCAGCATGGGTTCTGTATGCGCCAGACTGGCAAAGGGGTGCGGTCTGGCCGCGACCGGTGGCGGGTGCGCAGCGACTTGAGCCGCGCCGCCGCCATGGTCAGCGGCAGATCCGGCGGAACCGGGTCGCAGCGGCGTCGGGACCGACGGGCAACAGGTAAAGACTGATGGAGGCGGCGGTTGGGTTCGCAGCGGGTCGGGGTGGGGTGGGACAGTTCTGTGGCACCCGGCGGCGCGGTCATCGGTTCAATAGCCAATGATCGGGCAGAAGGTCGCGCACGGCTTTGGTGCCATGGGCCAGGATCACGCGTGTGTCAGCATTGCCGTCATCGACCTGCACGACCAATTCCCGGCACCGCCCGCAGGGTGGCAGGATCGAGCCATCCCAGTCAACCGCAACGATGTCGGTGATCCGGCTTTCACCTGCCGTGATCATGGCCGCAATCGCCGCATGTTCGGCACAAAAGCCCATGCCGCACTGCGTGTCGATGCAGACGC
>JBAXXO010000258.1:0-4709 GCA_037127855.1 Alphaproteobacteria bacterium | reverse complement strand
CGCTCTAGCCAAGCGTCTTTCCTCCCGCGAACGGCTCTGTTGCACAAATACTGTGAGGGATTCATCTTGTGACTCCAGTGTGGTAGCTGGGCGGCATGAGCATACCCGCACCCCCCTGCCGACAAGACCGGAAACTGGCCTGACGACAACGCAGCGCTCAAGCGCCGCGGTTCGCTGTCGAGCTGGTTCGATCCCGCCATGATCTGGGAGGCGGCACCCACCGGAAAACGTGGCCGGCAGCCTGGCGATAGCGATGCCGCGATCCAGGCCTGTCTGACGCTGAAAGTTCTGTTCGGCATGGCGCTGCGCCAGACGACTGGCTTGGTCGAGAGCCTGCTGAACCTGACCGACCGAGAGTGGGCGGCGGCGGTTCGGAATGGCGTCAGTGCGATGACGGTTTGCAGGCTGGCACGGGGCTGATTACTTGCGCAAGGCCATGCGGGTATTCTGCCGTCCGTCATTCGGTGCGGCCCTATATCGGCTGGCTCATCCATTCAATCCAACTTAGAGCGGGTTGCACTCAATCTGATTCAGATTGAGTGCAACCCAAGACAGGCAAGTCGTTGGTAATGTTGCGAGTCGCGTTCAATCAGGTGAACCTGATTGAACGCGACTCGCTCTAGGCCATCTACCGACACAGAATGGCCACCATTGAATGCGGACCACGGAACATCCGTCATTATGTACTCGTAGCAAGTTGATGGTCTTGCTTGAGGCCCGCCTGACTTGTCTGTGAATTTGTATTCGATCTTGACCGATATGCGTTCCCTTTCGCCCCGCACATAGCGTTCAGCCTGTGACATGCGAAGGCTCTTGAGTTCGGCGGATTCCCGGTTTTCCGCTGCGATCCTTGCGGCTTTTTCAGGTGTCTCAATCCCCATGAACTCTTCAAGGCTTCCCGCCCCTACAGCGACTCGAGAAACTGCAATTCGCTACTAACCTTCCGGTTTCGCAAAGCGCTGCGATATCAAATCTTCGCACTGCATCAGGAAAAGTTTCGTCTCGTCCGCAGTCAACCTGTCAGCGAGAGACGGCAAGGGAATAAAGAAAAGCAAGAACGAAGCAACACAAGCCCTTGCAACCGAATCACTTTGAAGCAACGCCCATTATCCTTTACACTCATAGGCTATGGTTAACCCACTGGCCTTGTCTGTACACTGTTTTTCCCGATCAACAGCACAGCGAACAAAGGCAAAAAGGCGACACTTGATAGGGGCAGGTCTGAGGGCGGATTGTCTAAAGCCGCAATCAGATAGAAAAACGTTTTCAGATAGTTATATGGTGATCTGGAGGCGGGTATCGGAATCGAACCGATCTTCATGGATTTGCAATCCAGTGCATAGCCTGCCTGCCCACCCGCCTTTACACTCGTACTTCCAATAGCGAAGGCCATGGGCAGTTGCAAGAGAGCGGTCGTGCGTTTCGCGGGGATGGGTCGTGCAAGGCTTGCAGTCGGAATGCCGCGCCAAAAGCGTTGACGAACGCTGCGGGACACAGCCATCGTGGGGCAGGCAATCGGGATCAGGAACAGGACATGACGCCGCTGGAACGTGTGAAATCCTTGATGTGCTGGACCGGCCCAGTCACTGTGGCACCTTTGGTGGGGGGCATAACCAATCTGAACTTTGTGGTCCAGGATGGAACAAAGCGGTTCGTGGTCAGGATTGGCGACGACATTCCGCTGCATCACATTCTGCGGTCGAACGAATTGGCGGCCAGTCGGGCAGCCTGTTTGGCCGGAGTGTCGCCCGCCGTGCGGCATCATGAGGCCGGGGTGCTGGTGATCGACTTTGTCGAGGGGCGTACGATGACGGCGGCGGATTTTCAGGATGACGCTGTGCTGGAAGACGCGGTGGCGCTGGTAAAGCGGGCGCATGGGGCTATACCGCAGCATCTGCGCGGGCCGGTGCATCTGTTCTGGGCCTTTCATGTGATCCGCGATTATGCGGCGACCTTGCGCGAGGATGGCAGCCGCCATATACCTGATCTGGAAGCACTTTTGGCGCAGGCCGCCGAGTTGGAGGCGGCAATCGGGCCGGTGACGCTGGTCTTCGGCCATAATGACCTGTTACCCGCAAATTTCCTGCATGATGGCAACCGGATGTGGTTGATCGACTGGGATTATGCCGGGTTCAACTCGGCCCTGTTTGATCTGGGCGGCTTGGCTGCGCACAATGGTCTGACGGTGGCGCAGGAAGCGCGGATGCTGGCGCTGTATCACGGCCACGCGCCGGACGCGGCGCTGTGGCGCAGTTACAAGGCGATGAAGGCGGCGGCGGCGCTGCGCGAGGTGTTGTGGTCGATGGTGTCCGAGCAGCATTCGTCATTGGAATTTGACTATGCCGCCTATACTGAACGCAACCTGACCACCTATCGGGCGTCATTCGACGCCTTCTTGACCATTTGAGGCACAGATGACTGACCTTCCCAGCACGGCCCGCGCTGTCATCATCGGCGGCGGCATCATCGGCTGTTCCGTGGCTTACCACATGGGCAAGCTGGGCTGGACGGACACTGTTCTGCTAGAGCGCAAGAAGCTGACCAGCGGCACGACCTTTCACGCGGCGGGATTGGTGGGCCAGCTTAGAACATCGGCCAACATCACGCAATTGCTGGGCTACTCGGTGGATTTGTACAAGCGACTGGGGGCCGAGACAGGTTTGCAGACCGGATGGAAGATGAATGGCGGGTTGCGCTTGGCCTGCAATGCCGAACGCTGGATCGAGGTCAAGCGTCAGGCGACAACCGCCCATTCCTTTGGGCTGGACATGCATCTGCTGACCCCGCGCGAGGCGCAGGATCTGTGGCCACTGATGACGATCGACGATCTGGTGGGGGCGGCCTATTTGCCGACCGACGGGCAGGCGAACCCGTCCGACATCACGCAATCGCTGGCCAGGGCCGCGCGAATGGCCGGGGTCAGGATATTCGAGGATACGCCAGTCACACGGATTGTGGTCGAGGATGGGCGCATCCGTGGCGTCGAGACGCCCCTTGGCAGGATCGAATGCGAGAAAGTGATTTGTTGCGCGGGCCAGTGGACGCGGGCGCTGGCGGGGTCGGTCGGGGTCAATGTGCCGCTGGTCTCGGTCGAGCATCAATACATGATCACCGAGAAAATTGCCGGCGTGACACCCGATCTGCCCACACTGCGCGACCCCGACCGGCTGACCTATTGGAAAGAGGATGTCGGCGGGCTGGTCTGGGGCGGCTATGAGCCGAACCCGAAGATGTGGGCCACGGGCGGCATCCCCGAGGGCTTTCACTTTGACCTGTTGAATTCGGATTACGATCACTACAGCCAGTTCATGGAAAACGCGATTGCAAGGGTGCCGGCACTTGAGATGGCGGGGGTCAAGCAACTGGTCAACGGGCCCGAAAGCTTTACGCCGGATGGCAATTTCATCCTGGGCGAGGCGCCGGAACTGCGGAATTTCTATGTGGGAGCCGGGTTTAACGCCTTTGGCATTGCATCGGGGGGCGGCGCAGGGATGGCACTGGCGGAATGGGCGGTCAAGGGTGAGGCGCCCTATGACCTGTGGCCGGTGGATATCAGGCGGTTCGGTCAGGTGCACCGCTCGGTCGATTGGGTGCGGGCACGCACGGCGGAAGCTTACGGCAAGCATTACACCATCGCCTTTCCGGCCGAGGAAATGCGCAGTGCAAGGCCCACGCGGCGGTCACCCCTCTATGCGCATTTGCGGGCAGCGGGGGCGGTTTTTGGCGAGAAACTGGGCTGGGAGCGGCCGAACTGGTTTGCGGCTGCCGGAGAGGAAGAGCGCTATTCCTACCTGCGCCCCGGCTGGTTTGATGCCGTGGGCCGCGAGCATCGGGCGGCGCGGGAAGGGGTGGTGATGATCGACCAGACCTCTTTCGCCAAGTTCCGGTTGAAAGGGCCGGATGCCTGCGCGGCGCTGTCATGGATTGCGGCGGGGCGTGTGGACCGGCCGGCGGGCACGCTGACCTATACGCAGCTGCTGAACGCGCGCGGCGGGATCGAGGCGGATGTGACGGTCGCGCGACTGGCCGAAGACGACTTCTACATCACCACCGGCACCGGCTTTGCCACGCATGATTTCGACTGGATCAGCCGCAACCTGTGCGGCAATTGCAGCCTTTCCGATGTCACGTCGGGGTCTGCCGTGCTGTCGCTGATGGGGCCGCGTTCGCGTCAGGTCTTGTCGGCCCTGAGCGCCGATGATCTGTCGAATGCGGGGTTCCCCTTTGGATCGGCGCGGTGGATTTCGGTGGCGCGCTGCCCGGTTCTGGCGCTGCGGGTAACCTATGTCGGCGAATTGGGCTGGGAATTACACGTGCCGGTCGAATATGCCGTGACGCTCTACGAGGCATTGGTGGCGCAGGGGGTGGTCAATGCAGGCTACAGGGCGATCGAGACTCTGCGGCTGGAAAAGGGCTATCGGGCTTGGGGATCCGATATCGGGCCGGATCATTCACCGGTCGAGGCGGGGCTTTTATGGGCCTGCAAGATGAAATCCGGTCAGCCGTTCTTGGGGCGGGCGGCGTTGGAGGCTCAGGTCAGGAACGGGGTTCCCAAACGGCTTGCAACATTTGTGGTCGATGATCCAGCGGTGGTGCTGCTGGGGCGCGAGACGATTTACCGCGATGGTGTCAGGGTCGGCTGGCTGTCGTCGGGTGGATTCGGTCATACCGTTGGGAAACCGATCGGCTTGGGATATGTGCGGGTGCAG
>JBAXXO010000257.1:0-4719 GCA_037127855.1 Alphaproteobacteria bacterium | reverse complement strand
GTTCAGGTTCAAAGCCCAGCGCCTGCACCACCAGATCGGCGGGTTCGGTGTAATCGGCATCCGCGATCACCTCGGGCGAGCGGCGGCCCGTGGTGTCGGGTTCGCCAAGACGCATGCGCTGGACGATGACGCCCGAGACTGTGTCGCCACCGCTAAACGCCTTGGGGGCGGACAGCCAGACAAATTCGACGCCCTCTTCCTCGGCATTTTGCACTTCGCGCTGGCTGCCGGGCATGTTGGCCTTGTCGCGGCGATACAGGCATTTGACCGACAGCGCACCTTGACGGATGGCGGTGCGGACACAGTCCATCGCGGTATCGCCGCCGCCAATGACCACGACGCGCTTACCCTCGGCGTTCAGGTCGCCGTTGTCGAAGTCGGGGACATCGTCGCCAAAAGATTCTCGGTTGGACGCGGTCAGAAAGTCCAGGGCGCGGACCACGCCCTTGGCACCGACGCCGGGGGCCGCGATGTCGCGCGACTTGTAAACGCCCGTCGCGATCAGCACGGCGTCGTGCTGGCCACGGATGGCGTCAAACGACAGATCCTCGCCGACATGGCAATTCAGCACAAAGGTGACACCGGCGGTTTCAAGCTGTTCGATGCGCTGCATGACGACCGGCTTTTCCAGTTTGAAGCCGGGGATACCATAGGTCAGCAACCCGCCCGCACGGTCATACCGATCATAGATGGTGACCTGCACGCCCTGACGGCGCAGCACGTCGGCGGCGGCCAGTCCGCCGGGCCCCGCCCCGATGATGCCAACGGACAGCGCGCGTTCCATGTGCGGCTTGATCGGTTTGACCCAGCCGTTTTCCCATGCAAGGTCGGTCAGGTATTTTTCGACCGCGCCAATTGTCACGGTCCCGTGGCCGGAGTTTTCGATGACGCAGTTACCCTCGCACAGACGGTCTTGCGGGCAGATGCGGCCGCAGATTTCGGGAAAGGTGTTGGTGGCCTGTGACAGTTCATACGCCTCTTGCAAGCGGCCCTCGGCGGTCATGCGCAGCCAATCGGGGATATTGTTGTGCAAGGGGCAATGGGTCTGGCAATAGGGCACGCCGCATTGGCTGCAACGCCCGGCCTGTTCAGCGGCCTTGTCAGCGGCATATTGGCGGTAGATTTCGTGAAAATCCTCGGATCGCAGGGCGGCGGGGCGCTTTTCGGGCGTCTCTTTGCCCAAGGTCACGAATTTCAGCATGCGTTGCACGGCCATGGCCAGCCTCCCGTTCCAAAGTCATGGGCTTTTACCAAGGGCCAAAGCAGAATAAAAGGCAGCATGTGTGACCTATTCGCAGGAATTTTAGGGGTAATGTGTGATGATCTGCAGATTTTCCTGAATAAAAGGTCATTATACATGCCCTATACGCAGAACTGAGTCGCGGCCTAGCCGATCAGACCCATGACGGACATAGCCAGCAGGGCGCCGCCCAACAGGATACGGTAGATGGCAAAGGCGGTGAATTTATGCCCCCGTATATAGCCCAGCAGCCATTTGACGGCGATAAAGGCGGTGATCATCGACGCCAGAAAGGCGACACCCAGCGAGACCCACTCGCCCTGCAAGGTGCCGTGTTTCGCTTGGCTGTACAGTTGATACAGGCTTGCAGCGTACATGGTGGGGATTCCGACCAGAAATGCAAAGTCGGTGGCCGCGGCGCGGTTGGTGGTGCCCAGCAGCATGGCAGCGAAGATCGTCAGCGCCGAACGCGAAGTGCCGGGAAAGACCGCCGCGACGACCTGGGCCAGACCCACGGCGATGGCGACGCGCAGGGTGACCTTGGTGCTGTCGGGCAGGCGGCTGGCCAGGGCCTCGGCCGCCAGCATCCAGACGCCGCCGATCATCAGCGCGATGGCGACGGGGGTGACCGAGGTCGGCAGTTCGAAGCCCAGTTTCTTGACAACCAGCCCCAGAACGGCGGTGATCAGAAAGGCGACGATCACCTTGATCAGGTAATCGCGGGTTTCGGGGTTGTTCCAGCCCGTCAGCAGGTCGAGAATCCGCCGCCAATAGATCAGCGTCACGGCCAAGATGGCACCTGACTGAATGACGATGTTATACGTGTCGGACCGCGGCCCGAGCCAGTTTTCGGCGATGATCAGGTGGCCGGTGCTGGAGATCGGCAGAAACTCAGTTACCCCCTCGATCACGCCGAGGAGGACATCGTTCAACAGGGTCATGATGCTCTCCGCAGGCGCAATCAGGATTTGCGCAGGTTCTTGGCCGAATCCTTGATCGCTGCATATTGGCCCGAGGGGCGGAAGCGCCACAGATAGTCGGGGATGATGGCGCCATAGGCTGTGGGGGTGATGCCTAGGTCGGCCAGTGTCCGGGCCCCTGGCGTGACGACATTGTCGCGGCGCAGCGAGGTGACCTGATCGGTGGTCAGCAGCGAATTGTGAAATAGGCCCAGCGTGACCGCCTGTGCCACACCCAAGGCGGTTGCAATGGTCGAGCCTGCGAAGAACGGCATGTTCAGCACCAGACGCCGACGCTGCACCACGGCCAGCATGTCGTCGATGATCGCGCTGAGGCTGGCGACCTCGGGGCCGCCTAGTTCGTAGATGCCCTGCGCCGCACCTGTGACCCCCAGAACGGCGGCCTGCGCCACATCCTCGACATAGACCGGCTGGAATTTGGTATCGCCGCCCACCAGCGGAATCACCGGACCCGAGCGCGCCATGGCGGCAAAGCGGTTGAAAAAGCCATCCTCGTTGCCAAAAATCACCGAGGGGCGCAGGATCATCGCAGTCGGGAAGGCCGCCAGCACCGCAGCCTCGCCCTCGCCCTTGGTGCGGGAATAGTTGCTGTCGGCGTTGGCATCTGCCCCCAGGGCGGAAATATGCACCAGCGTTTGCAGGCCAGCCGCCGCGGCAAGCCGTGCGATGCGCCCGGCCCCGGCGGACTGGACGGCGTCAAAATCATTGGCCCCGCTCATATCGAAGGTGCCGACGCAGTTGACGGCGGCCTGCGCGCCCGACAGGGCCGCCGAGACCGAGGCATCGTCGCGTATGTTGCAAAAGACCGGCTCGACCTGACCCACGGCACCATAGCCGCGCACGAACAGCGCCTCGTTCGGGCGGCGGCAGGCGACGCGCACGCGCCACCCCTGTTTTGCCATCCTCCGTGCGATATAGCGACCGACGAAACCTGATCCACCGAAGATCGTGACAAGCATGTTCATGGCAACCCCAATCTGGCGCAGATATTGGCCTTGGATAAACGCGCGGGGCCCGACCGGCAAGGCCAATTGCCACGCGAATTCGTGTTGTACCCCGTTGACACCCCAACCCGGCTTGAGTACCAAGCCATCCACGCCCGGATGGCGGAATTGGTAGACGCGCTGGTTTCAGGTACCAGTGTTGCAAGACGTGGAGGTTCGAGTCCTCTTCCGGGCACCATCTAGAGATAAGAAGCTGTGCGATCCGAATAGGTCGTGCGGCTTTTGTCTTTTTCGATCCCCCTTCCTGTCCCCGTTCACATCGGTACTCTCTGCCTTTTTGGCAGGTCAGGACAGAAGCTTTGCAGACGCCCATTTGGTGGGAAATGTTGAAACCTGGCCTGGCGGTCAAAACACGGTTGAAGACAGATTCACGCATGGATCTGTGGCCGAGGTGGCCATCCCGAGACACCTCTTCGCCGACATCCTGCGCATGATCGCGGACCTGCGGTCGCGTGTCACATCGGCTGTGGTGTGCGTTCCGATAAACCGTGTTCAAGCGAAAACGAGCGGAGCGGCGCGTCGCGATAAAGAAAAACCCGGTGTCTTTCCCGCTCACCAACCCAAGCCAGCGCTTGGACAAGGGCCGCATGCTGGCAGGCGTCGTGGCCCGCTTGATCAAATCCCAAAACCACAGTGACGATGCCCGGCGTTCATCTGGGGAATGCCCGATACGACCTAACAGGCCAGTCATCCGGTGGATGTCGGACAATCAAACCAATCGACCAAGCTCAACTCGGAAAGACGAGAAACATGATGAAAAACTTAGTGAAACTGTTTGCAACAGTGGTTGCCATCTCGTTCATGGCAATGTCGAGTACCTTTGCCAAGGAAATCACGTGCGGCTCGACAGGAGGAATGAATCGTTGCCCGCTGCCGGGCGCCGACATGATGCACGTCAAGGTCAAGCAGGTTCTTGAGGGCGAATGTAAACACGAAAAGGGTTGGTGGGCTGACAGTGACGGCGTAGTCGTGGATCAGGGTTGTAATGCCGTCTTCCAGTACACGCCGGCCAAGGGATCCGCTTCTGGTTCAGACGGTACGGATGCCAAAGCGAGCGCCTACTATGATGACGGCTGCAAAGCTGGCAAAGCCGACAAGAAAGATGGCCTTGGCATGGCCTGCAAGCGTCACGCCGTTTGACCTGCCCCCCGGAAGTTCCCTCGCTGTGATGTAGAGTCTGCCGAACCTTAGAAGGAGCAGACGAAGTGAGGAAAAGCCGTTTCACCGAGGCGCGAATCTTCGGGATGATCAAAGAGCAGGAGGCCGGTTTGCCGACCTCCGAGCTTTGTCGGAAGCACGGGCTGAGCCCGGCCACGTTCTACAAGCTGAAGGCCAAGTATGGCGGGATGGACCTGTCCGATGCCAAGCGCCTGAAGCAGCTCGAGGATGAGAACGGGAAGCTCAAGCGCCTGCTGGCGGATGCGATGCTCGATAATGTGGTGCTTAGAGCGAGTTGCACTCAATCTGATTCAGATTGAGTGCAACCCAAGACAGG
>JBAXXO010000256.1:0-4724 GCA_037127855.1 Alphaproteobacteria bacterium | reverse complement strand
TCTAAGGGATGTTGGAATGGCGAAGTTCGTGGATCTTTGGAGCGATTTTGCCAAATTTGGCTGGGGTCATGCTGCATTTGCGCCGCCGGTTGGGGGCACCCCTCTGACGCAGCGCCTGTACCGAGTTCTGCATGGCCATGACCCCGACGATGGCCTGACGCTGCTTTTTGACCGCAGCATCGTAGCTCTGGTGCTGGCCAACATCTTTTTGGACATCTTCCTGAACGTCCACGAGACCCTTGGCACAGTGCATCCACGTGTGCGGGCGATGGACTGGGTGTCGACCATAGTGCTGACGGTCGAGTTCGCGGACAGTCATCACTGAGGCCAACAGGGTTATCATGCCAAAGCGCCTGATGGCCAGCCCGAGGGATGCGATGACCTCTTGATCATCCTCATCCCCTGACCCGCTGACGCGGATCCTGCGCAGGATCATCGGCAGGGACGCCTCTTCTGTGACCGCTAGGATACCCGCGAGCACGGCATCCCGCATGTCGCCCGCCACCCGTAAAGGGGACCGCCGAGACAAGACCGACACCAGAATGATCGCCCCGAAACAGGTGATCAGGCTGGAAGCGGCGATTACGGCGAACAGCAGTTTGAGAGCCGACATGTCTTGAGCCGAGACGACATGCGAGGCGTGGACTGCATAGAAGAATACGGCGATGGGCACCAGGAACTGCATCTTTTCGATCATGTGTTCGAAGGGGCGACGCAGCGAGCCCACGACAAGTTTGAATTTAGCCCGTCGCGCATGTGGGACTTTTAGAACTGCCACGGAAAAGACGATCAAGAAGATTATGATCTGGCCTAGATTCATCACTGACAGCGCCGAAAATACATTGCTTGGTAGCAGATCAGCGACTGCGTCTAACAAGACCGAGGAATGCGCGGCGCCCTCAGTCGCGCTAAGACTGACTTCGGTAAAATCTGCGTCCGATTTTTCAAACGCGGCGACCAGCGTTCCGATGCCCTGCGTGACGGTTTCACTCTCATATGAGCAGATCGCCCATGATACAGCGATGGCCAAGGAGGCCGTAAGCACCATGGCAGATGCCATCAGGACCATGATCTTGCGACCGGGAAGGCTATCGTCGTCGCGTGCACGGAGACGGGTGATGGCATAGATGATCGTCAGCACAAGAAACGGCAAGGCCATCATGCGGTAAAGGGCGGTGTACAGCTCTTGAAATTGTTCAGGCAAAGTATTTAGCGGCCAATTCACCCCGACATAAAGACCGAGCAGCGCCGATGCGATGATGCCCGGGCCGCTGTGGAGTAGGTGATAAAACCTGCCTAGTGGCGATTTGGGTGCAGCATGGGTCATATCAGACACTCACCTGCGGTTTGGTGGCACGACCTAGATGCCGAAGGGCACTGATGGCCAGCGACTGGTTGCTGTCATACAGCGCAATGCCAGGGCGCGCGGTGGCATCGCCAAAAGCGACTGACACTTCGGTGCAGCCCAGAATAGCGTGCTGGCATCCGGCGGCGACCAGTTCGGTCAGGGCGGCTTCTAGCAGAGTCAGGCCGGCCGCGACCCGTCCGGCCTTGACGCAACGGATGCCAGCTTCGACCAGACGGTTGCGGCGTTCGGGGTCCAGCGCCTCAGGGATGAAACCTGCGGCGGTCAGGGCGTTGTGGTAGATCTTGGCGACTATTGTTCCTTCTGTGGCCAGGATGCCCACCCGCGCGCCGGCGGGAACGGCGGCGACTATGGCTTCGATCGAGGCGTCGATGATGCTGAGCAGCGGCACCCTGCTTGCCTTGTTCAAAGCCCCGAACCAGTAATGGACTGTGTTGCAGGGAATAGCGATTACATCGGCCCCGGCCGATTGCAAGCGATGGATGCAGGCCACAAGCATGGGTTCTGGACTGGGCCCGTTCTCGGTGATCGCGGCCGAACGGTCGGGGATGCGCGGGTCGCTAAGCGCTATCACCGGCACATGATCCTGGTCGCAGCTTGCAACCGTCAGACGTGTCAGCTTGTCCATGAAATCGACCGTGGCGGCGGGCCCCATGCCGCCCAGGACACCCAACATCCGCGTCATTGCGCGGCCCTTAGGTTTTCAGAACCTGCACGGATGACGCTGGGCTCCTTCGCATGCGGTGTGATCAGCGCGCTCAAGGCGCAATTGCAATAGACTAGGACCAAAGTGCGCACCACGTCCAGGATCGGGTCAACTGCGATAAACAGGGCAATCGCCGCCTCGACCGGCAGCCCCAGCGGTCTGGCCACGATGCTGATCAGCACGACCCCGATCGCCCCTGTCGCCCCGCTGGACGCAAAACCGGCCGCCACCGAACAAAAGATGATGACGATCAGCTTTTGCAGGTCCAGGTCCACGCCATAAACCTCGGCGATGAACACCGTGGCGATCACGAACTACGGCACCGACCCGATGCGGCAGATGGTAGTGCCCAATGGCAGCACAAGATCAGTGCCATAACGGTCAAAGTGCAACTTTTCGGTCATCTCGCGCACCGCGACGGGAATGCAGGCAAAGCTGGAACGTGTGGTGATGGCCAGAATGATCGTCTCGCGCAGTCCCCGCACCACGGCCCAGGGGGACATCCGGGCGCGGCGGGCGATGATAAAGGTGGCAATCAGGATCAAGGCCAGACCGGTGCCCACCTGCACGATCACAAAGGGCCCAAGCGACACAAGTGGCCCGATGCCCACGCTGGCAACCTGCGCCGATATCATGGAGAACAACGCAAAAGGCAAAAGGAGGTTCAGCCATTGGATGACCTCGATACAGGCCATCTGCACAACCCTGAAAAGATCTTGCAGCGTATGGCTGCCCTCATCACTGTGCTTAGCCAAGGCTGCGCCAAATATGATACAAAAAATCACCACCTTGAGGGTGTCACCTGCACTGAGTGCGGCAAATATGTTGTCGGGAAAGAACCGGTCCAGCATTGGACTTGCGCTGTTGGGATTGCCGCTGTCATCCGCGTCTTCGGCTTTGGGTGCACCAATGGTCACCTTGGCGTCGGTGTCTGAATTAAAGGATGCATCGCCGGTCATGATGTTTCCAAGGGCGATCATCTTGGCCTGATCCGCCGGACCGGCCGGGGGCATCAGCAGGCAGGCCCCAACTGCCAGCGCGGCGGCGAACAGCATGGCCAAGGGATAGGTAATAACCAGCCGCCACGTGTAGCGGGCAGAATTGGGATCCGAGGCGACACGACAGATGCCCAAGGTGATCGTAACGAATAGATAGGGCAGGACGATCATCTTCAGCAGGTTGATGTAATACCCGCCGACCCGCTCGAACCCTTTGGCAAGCTCAGGATAGTTCAGTCCAAAATAGATCGCCAGAATCAGGACCGTAATGATCAGAAAAGGGTTCGACAACAGCCTTTTCAACGTGGTCACCATGTCAATGGCCCCCTTCGGAAGCAGGTAGCGAGGCGCGGTACATTTCGATGACCTCGTCGGCCGTCATTTCTTTGGGCCGGTCATCGATCACCTGGTTAATCAAGCCCAGAAGGCTCGTCGCGTTCCACGGCACCACCACGGCGATGGAGTCATTGACATCGGCAATGGTCACAGTGCGTAAGTTGATCGCGGTTTCGGGCCGGTCAACCGCAATTCGCCGCACCTCGAACTCGTCGCGATAGGCAGCATCTACGGTGCCGTCCAGCGCAGCAGTGACCACATCATCCCAGCTTTTCATCGGCATCAGCGTGGCCTTGGGAAAGCGTTGCTTGGCGAACAGCGCAAAGGACGAATTTTCGATGACGCCCAGCGTGCCGTCAAAGTTGCGGACATAATCGCCCAAGTCCTGACCATTGGATTTTTGCGCGAGATTCAGGCGGTTGAACATCAATGCGTGGCGCAAGCGCACATATGGTTTTGAAAAGGCCACGACCAAGGCACGGGCATTGGTGCGGCTGATTTTTGACACAGCAATGTCGGCTTCACCATTGCGGACCTTGTTGACGACATCGTTGAAGGTCACCGCCGAGCGGTCAAAGCTGACTTCGACCCCCAGGGCGGCAGCAATATCTTCGCTGAGCGAAACGTCGATACCCTCCAGACGACCATGATTGGCGCTGTAGAACGGCGCATTGTCAAAAGCGGTCATCGCAACGATCAGATGGCCGCGCCCAGTTATGGCCGTAATATCGGGTGGCCCGTCCTGCGCAATCGCTGGGATTCCCAACAAGGCACCAGCCAAAACCAAACCCCTGCAAAACAGCATTTGCCCATCGAAACCATTTGTTCTTCCGTCCTTGGAAACAGCGCTATTTTCGCCCAGCGATTGTTCGGTCCACCAGTCGGCTTGCCAAGCTGCTGCGAATTCGATTTGATCTGGCGGTGTTCAACCGAGGATTTTAACACGTCGTCAATCGCATGAACCATTCTACGTTACAGTAACAGTGTGCACGTGTCAGGCGCTTTTCAGGGACACGGTTGCCGAAATGTGTATTCATGATCATGACCGACCAATGCCTCGATTGCGGCATTTACAGTGGGCAAGACTAGTTATTTACGCATAAAAACAAATATTTGGGTGATCTGATCGTGTCTGGAGATGCTTAGGTCCTGAAAAAACTGACACGCGATGGAGCAAAACTTCCGGCAATTTGTGGTGCAAAGACCACAATACTGCCCGCAATCCTGTTGCTTTCGGAGGCAGTGATGGCACTTTCGCACCCGATTGCCGGGAAAACCGGATCGTGCCAGCGGGATTGTGCGTGTTCAATCCCGGCAG
>JBAXXO010000255.1:0-4755 GCA_037127855.1 Alphaproteobacteria bacterium | reverse complement strand
CTAGAATCCGTCAGTGCTGCTGAAGTTGTTCATGTATGGCTATCTCAACCGGGTCCCCTCCAGCCGCAGGCTGGAGCGTGAGGCCGGGCGCAATGTCGAGGTGATGTGGCTGCTTGGGCGGCGAGTGCCGGACTACAAGACGATTGCAGATTTCAGGCGCGATCACGCTGGGGCCATTCGCAAGACTTGTGCGCAATTCGTGGAGCTGTGCCGCCGGATCGGCACGCTGAAGGGCGACTGCGTGGCCATCGACGGCAGTAAGTTCAAAGCGGTCAATAACCGCAACAAGAACTTCACCAAGTGCCAGATCGCCAGCCGCCTTGCGCATCTGAAGGTAATCGTTGTCTGGGCGGCACGGAGTATTCAGCTTGACGGCTTGAAGTTCCACGGGAGCAGGTCGTCGATGCGGCTTTGGAGGTGACCGTTTGCGATCGCGGTGAGAGTAGCTTGCAGGCAGGCGAAGGGCGGTGTTTGTCAAAGGAGTTGTCCGCCGATTTCATGCGGCGTCTCTGATTTCAGGGGTGCCGGTTTCACATTCGGGGTTGAGCCAGACGGGTCCGGCCGGTTGCCAGTTGCGGGTTTTGGCTGACCAGCGTTGTGGGTTTTGTGCCCGCGCCTTTGCATGGAGAATGGCGCGACTGGCGAGCGTTGCGTGCTCGCGCCCATCGTGGCGCGCATTTGGTGTGACGAAGCGGATTCTGCTGTGCAGGTGCTCACCGCTATACCAACTGGCGAAGGATTTCACTGTTGAGCGACGACCAACCCTCGGGGCCAGCGTCCGCGTCAGGCAGTAGCTGCCCCTTGCCGCGCGCCTTGGCCCGCCATTTGTGCAGCGTCGCCTCGGAAATCCCTTCCTGCTGCGACAGCTGCCGAATGGCCATGCTGTTCGGTGGCAGCATCCGCTTCAACACAGCCGCCTTGCGTTCCGGTGAATATCCCACGTCATCGTCCTATCCCGCCCACCTGAGAAATAGAGGAAAAATAGAGCAGCGGACAACTTCCCTGACACAGGGGGCTCTTGATGCTCATACAGGTGAAGTCTGCCGCGATCTGGGCAAAGCGTGTGCCACGATCCCGCTATCTGAGTCCGCTTCGCAACACCTGCGCCCCTATATCTAGCGCAGACAGATTGATGCTGGCCAAAATCTCCACCCATCGGATAGCTATGGTGTGTGACCGGGGCAAAAGCCCCCGGAACGTGGCAGGTCTAACAAAAAGGGGAACGGCCCATGCGCTGCCCATTCTGCGGGAATATCGACACCCAAGTCAAAGACTCACGCCCGGCCGAGGATCATGTCTCGATCCGGCGCCGCCGGTTCTGCCCGGCCTGTGGCGGGCGGTTTACCACCTACGAACGCGTGCAGTTGCGCGATCTGGTGGTGATCAAATCCAGTGGCAAGCGCGAGGATTTTGATCGCACCAAGCTGGAAAGGTCCATCCGCATTGCCATGCAGAAACGTCCCATCGAGCCCGAGCGGATTGATCAGATGATCAGCGGCATCGTGCGCAGGTTGGAATCGCTGGGCGATACCGACATCCCGTCAAAGACGATTGGCGAGATTGTGATGGAAAGCCTGGCCCGGATCGACACCGTGGGCTATGTGCGCTTCGCCAGCGTTTACAAGAACTTTCAGGCGGCCGATGACTTTGACCGCTTTGTGTCAGAACTGCGCCCCGGCATCGTAGAGGAATAGGGGGGGGGCGCAAGGCCCGCCCCCTTCCAATGACCCGCCGCCTACCAATGGCCGGTGTTGCCCATGCTTGACCATGGCTCAGCTGGTGCAAGGGCATCGCCCATCTGCAGCAGTTCGATTGAAACATTGTCGGGGCTGCGCACAAAGGCCATGCGACCATCCCGCGGCGGCCGGTTGATCAGCACCCCGGCGGCTTGCAGACTGGCGCAAAGGTCGTAGATGTTTTCGACTTCATAGGCCAGATGGCCAAAGTGGCGCCCATCGCTGGGCAGTCCGACATCGCCGTCCCAGTTATAAGTCAGTTCCACCGGACAGTCCGGCTGGTCGGGGGGCGCAAGGAAGACCAGCGTGAACCGCCCCTTGTCGTTATCATAGCGCCGAGTCTCTTGCAGACCCAACAGGTTGTAGAATGCAATGCTCGCCTCCAGATCTTTGACGCGAACCATGGTGTGCAGATAGCGGATTTTCATCGTGACCTCCTCAAGGCTTGGGCTGAACCTAACAAACCCTGCGCAAAAAGCCAGCGGTCAGAAATTGGACCGCAGACGCAGGCCGATGCCGATGGTTTCAGTGTTCTGATAGCTGAAATTAGAATTGTTCCTGCTGTAATCCAGGGAAACGACGGGCGAAAACCCCAGATAGCTGAGCTCGGCCACCCAGGCTGCCAGGTTGATCGTCAGCCGCGTGTCATGACGTTCATTGCTGAAATCGGTGGCGAGAACCGCAGCCGAGGCGGCAAGGCCAAGGCCAAAGACCGGTCGCGCCGCCTGCCAATTCAGGTCGATCTGCTGCGATAGGCTGTCGATGCCCGTGTCGTCCGAGATGTTGCGCCACAGTCCGAACCCAGTCTGCCAGATTTGACCCTTGGCACTGAGAAAGCGGTAATCGGTCTGTATGGCCAGCCCGGTCGCACTGGACACGGGTCGGTCAAGCCGCTGGGTTTGGGTCAGGCTGGAGGTCAGGCTAAGCGCTGATCTTTCTGAAAACGGGTGGTCCAGCAGAGCCTGTGCGGAAAGAATGTTCGACAGATCGGCCCCGCCATACCAATTGTGCCCAGCGGTCAATTCGGTGGTCAAGATGCCAAAGGACAGGGCCTGCTTGTGTCGCCAACCCGCCTCGATCTGTTGAAAAGCGTAGTTTGCCGCGTCTGCCGCGGGGGCGATGCGCTTTGCCTCTTCGGACAGCACCGCACCTTCGGCATTCAGGGCAAACAGCACCGAGTCCTGGGATTGCGACGTTGCCCCCAGACGGTAGTCGCCCGACAGACCAAAGCCCAAGGAAACACCTGACAGGGGGGTATATTCGGGCGGCAGGTGCAGGGGGATTGTGCCAAACAAATAGCCCAGCAGGGTTTCGCGGCTGCCGTTGTTCACGTTGTTCGACGGGCGAACGCTGGTATCCACCTGCAAATGCAAGGGGTTCTGGCTGCGGACATAGGCGAAATCCGCTATGGCCTGGGCGCGGGCCTCTGCGGTCGGTGCGTTCTGAACCGCCTGGCGCAGCCAATATTGTGCGCTGGTGCGATGGCCTTGCAAGGACAGGGTCTGCGCCAGAGCGGTGGCGGCGGCAAAGCGGTTCGCGTCACTGTCCGCCGCCGCCCAAGCCGCCCGTGCCACCGTTTCGCTGGCCGCCAGATCGCCCTTTTCGCGCAAACCCTGCGCCTGCAGCGACATGGCGGCGCTGTCGTTGGCATCACGTTGCAACAAGGCCCCCGCAATGCCCAAGGCCTGATCTGCCGCCCCGTGTGCGATGGCCGCCACCCCGAACAACCGCATTTGTTCGGCTGTCAACTGCACCGGTCGTGCCTGCAAATCTGATGCCGTCAGGCAGGCCAGAACCGCCGTGGCGATGGCAAGCTTCATGGCCGGTACAGGATGAACCCGCCAGTTTCGCGCGCCGTGATACCGTTGTTGCTAGATGTCACGACCAGAATGCCCACCATTTCATCTGCGTTGGGGCCGCTGATCATCGCGTAATACTTGCCGGCCTCCAGGTCCTGAAGGTCGCCGTTGTCATCGCGGAACACGCTGTCGAGTTGACCTTCCAACTCACCATTCAGGTCCAGGCTTCCGGGCGCGACAACGAACAGCATCGCGGGCAATTTGGTCAAAGACGCGTTCTTCTCGGCATTGATATCTGCCAAAACCGTGGCGGTGATGTCATTGCCAGCATCATCGAATATTTTGCGGTTCTCGACTCGGCCCCTGACGCCACCGCCGTTCAAGCCGTCGTTCGGGTTGAAGTCATTGAAATCGATATCGACCTGCACACTGCCCGTGGTGTATTCCAACCCCGACTTTCCGTCAAAATCGCGCACCCCCCCATAGGCACCGGTGAACTGGGCCTGACCTTTGGTTGGCAGGACGACACCGTCCTTGCGCGAAAAGACAAAGCCGCCAAAACCAAGGTTTCTGTATGCGCCTGTGCGCACGATGGCAAAGCTGGTCCGTCCGGTTTTCGAAACACCATACAGCGCCCGGTAGGACAGTTGGTCGATATTCTCACCGGTTTGGGAATCGGTATAGCTCGACTCGCTTTCATAAACCCGCGCCACGCCCCTCTTCCCTCCCAAAGTGGGCAGAGGCACGCTGCGGTAATAGGTATTGCCGCCGTCAAAGGCCAGATTGTCGATGGTAAATGTGTCTCCGACTTCGTTATAAATGAAGCCTTGGGCATAGCCGTTGCCATAGACATCAGGCGCCGATCCGTCAATCTCGGGCCCCTTGCCCTTGACCTCGGTGCGCGTGATCCCGGCGGTTTGTGACGGTTCGGTCGTGCCTGACAGGGTCGATACACTGGCGTTCGGGGTCGGCACCACCACTTCGGGCGGAACCACTTCCGGCTGGGCAACGAAGGGATTGCCATCGCAGGCGGCCAAGATCACACAGGCAAAAATGGCGGTTCTGACTGATAACATGATGCCTCGCTGCTTTTTGTCATAATTGGCCGCAAACCTGACGGATACAAGGTCAAAGGTCAATTCCAGCGCAGCTTGCGGTTAAATCAACCCATGTTTGATGCAGTCCGGCACCATCAGTCATATGGTAGTTCCCCCCCACCC
>JBAXXO010000254.1:0-4755 GCA_037127855.1 Alphaproteobacteria bacterium | reverse complement strand
TAGGAATGTTGCGAGTTGGGTCGGGTCATGTGAACCTGATTCAACTCAACTCGTGCCACGTGCTGTCGGCTCTGAGGTGCTGAGCATCGGCTTTCTGCCAGCTTGGCAAGTTGTCGTAGCGGCATTTATCTGCCAAGCTTTGTCGGCGTATTTTTTTGGGTATTTTCCCGCGCGCAGGGTGGACCGCCTTGACCCAATCGAAGCGTTATCCCACCGATGGCATTGGTCACTCCCATTGTCCGATAATCAATATTATGTAATATGAATGTTGCGGCGCAGCAGATATATATCCATGATCCACCCATGTTCAGCTCGCGCCTTTCCACGTCTTTCCACGATCTGCGGGCCGACCACCGCAAGATCACCGGAAATGGTGATCTGTTGCTTCATGCCGATATATGCTCCCCACCAGATACTTACGCCTGCAGGATCAAGGTGTTGAAAGGAACAATTACCATCCAGCATGATCACCAAAGTGTCCACGTCACCAGGCCAGCCATTCTGCAACTGCCGTCCTGTCGTGATGGTCACCGCGGCACCCAGTTCATTCAGCGGGATCCCATGTGCTGACGTCAGACCCTGGATGGATGTGATCCCGGGAATGATATGCACGGTAACATTCATGGTCAGCCGCCCGGCAATCCGCAGTGAGCTGTCGTACAGTGACGGATCACCCCAGACCAACAGCGCGACATTCACAGCACCCGCATGGGCGAGCATGGTCTGCTGCCAGACAGTTGCTATCGCGTCATGCCAATCATTGACGGCCGCCAGATAATCGGGGTTGGCAAGGTCGCGCACGGGCAAATCAAACTCGACGATCTGCGTTGCGTCATTCCTCACTACATCCGCACAAATCGCGCGACGCAGTTCGGCAAGATCGGCCTTGCTGTCGCCCTTGCGCGGGATCATCACCAGATCGGCGGCATTCAGTGACTTTATTGCCTGAAGCGTCAGATGGTCCGGATTGCCGGTGCCGATGCCGATCAGGTGCAGATGGATCATGCCGTGCGGTCCAGCAGCCAACGGCACAGCCCCCCTAGCGTCAGCCAGGCCACCAGGCCCACGCCCAGACTGCCCGCCGCATGGCGTGCCGCCAATTCTGGCGGCACGACCCCGAAAAACGCATCCAGATGTGGGGCGCCGATTACATGCGGCAAAGCCATGATCACAATCCCGGCCATCCGTGCCCCGATGCCAACCCCATAAGCCAACATCCCCAGTCCCGCGACAGTTGCCACCGCACAGCCAAGCCACCATGTTTGCCGATCGACCAGATCGGCTGCTGCCATGCCGGGCAAAGCCGGCTCCAGCCCCAAGGCCGGCGCCATTGAAAACGCAGCGAACCCCGCCAACCCCCATAACAGCGCCTCAGCCCCGCCAATTGTCTTGCCAAAATGCCGCGTAATCGCCATTCCTGCAACCATCACAAGGCCATAGCCGCAGTATGTGAGAGTCATTGTCAGTGCGGTATTGACCTGACGCAACCAAAACGGTCTGTTATCTTGGACATGGCTATGGGCGTCGTGGTCTTGTTCGGACGCTGCTTTCGGCGCTGCTTTTGTCGCGCCGTGCTCATGGTCTGGTGATGCGGCGAAATGGCTCAGTTCGCCGGTCTCGTAGCGTTCTGCCAGCAAGATGTTGCGTTCCAGAAAAGCGAATTGCAGCACAGTCGCCAACGAAGCCACAATGAAGCCAGCGATCAAGCCGCTGGTCACAAGATGTCTTGTCATGTCAAAAGGTCAGCCCCGCCTCAGTGGCAGGGAAATCCGGTTGAGTGGCGCGTGTCATGCGCGGCGTCATGCATCACCGATGAATTGGCAAATCCGGCCACAAAAACCAGTGCCGCCCCAAGAAAACCTACCACGACCACCGACATCAATCCCGATGCCGCCTTGCTGGAAACCTGTACGTCCGCGTTCATTCTATGCTCCTGCCCGTCACACCCGACGGCATGCGTGTTTCACCTTGCAAGGCCGGTCTCCTGACTCGCGGGTTGTCGCTGCTTTCCGCCTTCCCTCAGTGGCATCTGGAAAGCCGCTACCGCTCACAGTCGCGGGGGCGGTTGAGGATCAGGTGCCTGCATCGGTCCACCCTACCCCATTCCCGTTCAAATCCCCGCGACTTGCGCCGAATGGGGATACCTTGCATTCCAACAAGGCCCCAAGCCCGCGCCATGGTCAAGACCGAAAGCGGCAGTTTCGTCTGGAATGCGACGCATGGGCCGTTTCAGCCCGGGATCCGCGCGATTGCCTTCTTGCGCAATTCACCCAAGACGCGTGCATCGGCAAATGTCCCGTCGCTGCTGTCCCTGTATAACCGCGCAAACCGCACCAGATCATCAATATCCTGCGGCCCCAGATCGCCAAACAGATAGGCGGTCTTCCCAGCCGACCGAAACGCCACGGTCGAAGGTCTGGCACAACCCGACATGCACTCGGTCTGCGACAGTTCAATGCCACAGCCCGCAAGTGCCGCCGTCAAAGCCTTGGCCAGGTCGCTGCGCCCGACCGAGCATGTCCGGCACAAAATGGCGTGATGGCCCTTCATGACGGCTCTGCCAAGGGTCCGATCAGAATCAAACCCGGGCCCTCCCCCGCCTTGTCGATGTGTGCGGCAAGGGTGCCCAAGGTCGCGCGGTGCATGGCCTGCGCGGGCGTTGAAACGCTTTCGGCCAGCATGGCTGGCATGTCGGCAGGCAATCCCGCTGCCATCAATCTGGCGGCCAGTTCGCCAAATGTGCGTTTGCCCATGAACACCACCGTTGTTGCGGCAGGGTCAGCCAAAGCCGCGATGTTCAAATCGTCCGGCAGTTTTCCAGTCACATCATGACCCGTCAAGAACTGAACCCGGCGCGCTGTCAACCGCCGGGTCAAGGGAATTCCCGCCGCCGCCGCGGCCGCCGAAGCCGAGGTCACGCCGGGCACGATCTCGAACCCGATCCCAGCCGCACGGCAGGCCTCGATCTCTTCTTCCAGCCGACCAAACAGGCCGGCATCGCCGGATTTCAATCGTACAACCTTGACGCCACTTACCGCGTAGTCAACCAGCAGCTTGCTGACCGAGTCTTGCCGTGGCGAACTGCGCCCGGCGCGCTTGCCCACGCTTACCAGATCGGCCCCCGGTCTTGCATATCCCAAAATAGGTCCTGCCGACAAATCATCGAACAATATGGCATCGGCAGCCGCAATCCTGTCTCGCGCCTTGATCGTCAGCAGTTCCGGATCACCCGGCCCCGAGGACACAAAGGATACGAATCCGTTCATGATACCTCGGCAATCAAGTGAAAAAACGACCCTGTCACCCGGTCGCGATAAGATCCGGTTTCCACCACCGCCTCGCCTTCTGCATCCACCACTTGTGCCAAGATCGCGTCTGGCTGGGCCAGAATGGTAGAATAGTGAAACTCATGACCGCGCAGACTAGCCCCCATGGCGTAACCCGGCACTGCCGCCGTCAGGCGCGCCAATCGATAGCCCAGATGCATTTTGCGCTTGGCAAAGCTGGTTTCCAGCCCCAAAAGCCCCGCCATGCCATGCCGCGCGCCAGTCTTGTCCACCAGCCCGGCACCCAAAACCATATAGCCACCGCATTCACCATGCACCGGGCGCGTCCGCGCAAAATGACCGAGGCCGGTCTGAAACTGCCGCGCCGCTGCAATCTGTCCGGCGTGCAGTTCAGGATAACCACCGGGCAGCCAGCAACAATCCGCGCTGTCATCAGGGCCTTGGTCGGCCAAAGGCGAAAATTCTACAATCTCGGCTCCGGATTGACGCCAGCTTTGCACAAGGTGCGGATATATGAAGGAAAACGCAGCATCCCGCGCCAAAGCAATGCGTTGTCCGGGTGGATTTATGCGCCCCCCCTGCCCTAACGAAACACCGGCACTTGCCGCGGCGTACAGCTCATCGATATCCACATGCTGCGTCACAAACAATGCCGCCTGCGCCAACAACACCTCCAGCCCAGGCAATTCCTCGGCTTGAACCAGCCCGAGATGGCGCTCGGGCATCGCAATCTCGGCGTTCTTGGGCAAGGCACCCAAAACGGCAAACCCAGCCTGCGCCATGCCCTGCCGCACCAACCTTTCATGCCGGGCTGACCCGACCCGGTTCAACACCACGCCTGCGACCCGCAGCTCGGGCCTGAACCGCGCCAACCCCAAGGCCAGCGCCGCAGCCGTCTGCGCCTGCCCAGAAACATCCATGACCAGCACCACGGGCCACCCCGTCAACGCCGCCAGATCGGCGCTTGATCCCGTGCCGCAGGCCCCGGCCTTGGCCACACCGTCATGCAAGCCCATCGACCCCTCGGCAATCACCAGATCGGCGTCCTGTGCATTGGCCATCAAGCCGCCTATCATGCCCTTGGGCATGGCCCAACTGTCCAGATTATACGACGCCCGCCCCGTCGCGGCCTGATGAAATGCAGGATCGATGTAATCCGGCCCCGATTTGAACGTCTGAACCCGCAGGCCACGATCCCGAAAGGCCCGCGCCAGACCCAGCGTCAGGGTTGTCTTGCCGCTCCCCGAGGCGGGAGCCGAAATGACCAATCCGGGCGTAATCACGACGCCTCCGGAAACCGCGGCGCATCGCCAATGGGCCGGTAGCGCCGGTCATAATCGGCGGCATACAATCGGCTTTCGTCAAACCCCTCTTGCGCCAAGGCGCGCCCGACCAAGATCAGCGCCGTCCGCTCGACCTGCGGTGGCACGCTGACAGCCCCCAAAGTCGCCAGCGTCACGACCTGATC
>JBAXXO010000253.1:0-4766 GCA_037127855.1 Alphaproteobacteria bacterium | reverse complement strand
GACGGGGGGCGTGGGGGGTAGTCAGATCAGGATGCAGGGGTCTGGCCTTGGTACTTTTCCAAGAAAGCCTCAGCCGTCAGGGCGCGAAAATCCATCAGCGCGTGGCGAAGCACGGAATGGGGCCAGTCCCACCAGCACAGCGCGAGCATCCGGTCGGCAATGGCCGGGGCCAGTCTGGCGCGCAGCGGCGTGGCGGGGACACCGGCCATGATCATGTAGGGGGCGACATCCCGCGTCACGACGGCACCTGCGGCGATGACCGCCCCTGCCCCGATCGTGACATCGGGTTTGATGATGGCGCCGTGGCCGATCCAGGTGTCGGGGCCGATCACGCTGCGGCGCGATTGCCTTCGGGCGAAGAAATCGGCGTCATCGCTGACATCATCCCAATAATAGGACGAGCGGTAAAGAAAATGGTGCAGCGAGGCATTGGCCATCGGGTGATCGGTCGGGCCGATGCGGGTGTTGGCGGCGATATTGGCGAATTTGCCGACCGTGGTGTTGGCAATGTCGGCACCCTGATCGCAATAGGCGTAATCGAGAAAGGTCGAATGCAGGATGCGGCTGTTCTGACCGACCTCGCAATAGGCACCAAACTGGCTGTCATGGATGCTGCAGCCTTGATGGATCAGCGGGGCATCGGCGGAAAGTTTCGGCATCATCACCCCCGTATCACGCGTCGCCCTTGATCAGTTTGCGCCGGATCAGGCCTGACAGGCTGTCCATCGCCATGACGGTCAGGACGATCAGGATCAGGTAATAGGCGACATCTTCCCAATCTTTCTGGGTCTGGATGGCTTGTGTCAACAACAGACCGATGCCGCCGCCAACGATGGCCCCGATCACGGTGGCGCTGCGGGTGTTGGATTCGAAATTGTACAGGATCTGGCTGGCGAGGATCGGCAGGACCTGCGGCAAGACGCCGAAGCGGGCGCGCAGATGGGCGGGGGCACCGGTGGAGCGGATGCCCTCGACCTGTTTTTCGTCGATGTTTTCCAGCGCCTCGGAGAAGGTTTTGCCAAACAGGCCAATATCGGTCATCACGATGGCCAGCGCCCCGGTCATCGGCCCCGGACCAAAGGCGCGGACCAGCACCAGGGTCCAGATCAGGGCATCCGTGCCGCGGATGAAGTCAAAGATGCGGCGGAGCGTAAAGCGCAGCGGCTTGAACGGCATCATGTTGGACGCGGCAAGGAAGGCCAGCGGCAGGGCCACGATCGCGGCGACAAAGGTGCCCAGAAAGGCCATCAGCACCGTCTCGCCCATGGCCCATGCAACATCGGAATGGTGCCAGTTGTGGTTGTGCCAGACGTCCTGCGCCATGGCGCCAAGGTTGGAACGGGCCGGGTCAAGCCGGGGTTCCCACAGCGCGAGGGCTATCAGTTCGCCCCAGCTTTTGAAGGCGAATTTGCTGTCAAGGGTGAAGAAGAACTCTTCCCAGCCCGCCGCGCGGCGGGCGGTTTCGACCTTGGAGCGCGAATAGCTGAAGGTGCCCTGCCCAGTCTTGACCTGCACGCGGGTATCGGTGGCGCTGATCCAGTCAGGCAATGGCTGCGGCGCGGCAAGGTCGAGTTTGCCATCGCGGGGCGTGATGTCGATCAGGCCGTAGCCGGGCACCTGATAACGCGCACCCGCCGGGTCATAGGTGACGATATGGCCGCGGCCAAGGTCGATGGTGGTGGTATCGCCCGCGCGGGTCACCCAAGGTGGCAGATGGTCGTCGGGAAAGCTGTCACGTGCGTCGCCCTCGATCGCAACGACGGTCTGGCCCGAACGATTGTCGCGGGTGATGGTGGTGCGGTAAGAGACGAAATCCTGCAGCAGGGCGGTGGCATTGTCCGGGCGCAGGCGGGCGGCAAGGCCGGCGATGTCAAAGCTGATCGCAGCATAGGTCAGGTAGGCCACGATCAGGGCAAGTGCCGCGATGGCAATGCGGCTTTTGCTGCGGATGCCGTGCAGGATCGGGGCGGCGAGGGCGGCGTCCATCTAGATCCCCTTGGTCAGTTTCAGGCGCAGGCGGTCGGACAGGCTGTCGACCACAACGATGGTGATGAAGAGCAACAGGAAGATGGCAACAACCTCGTCATAGCGGCCCTGCCCCCATTGCATGGCCAGTTTCAGGTCGGCACCGATGCCGCCCTGGCCGACAAAGCCGAGGATGGCCGAGGCGCGGATGTTGATCTCGAACCGCATCAGGGCATAGCTGGCCCAGTTGGGGGCGACCTGCGGCAGCAGACCGAAGGCCATGGATTGGGTCCAGTTGGCGCCGGTCGATTTCAGCCCCTCGATCGGTTTCAGATCGGCGTTTTCGGCAACCTCGGAGAACAGTTTGCCAAGCGCCCCGGTGGTGTGAATGGCGATGGCGATGACGGCGGGAACGGGGCCACCGCCCAGCATGTAGATCAGCACAAGTGCGATCACGACATCGGGCAGGGCGCGCAGGGCGTCAAGCAGGCGGCGGATCGGGCCGACAAGCGCAGGCCAGCGGGCAAGGCCGCGGGTGGACAAAAGCGCAAGGAAGGCGGCGGCAAGGCCACCCAGCAGGGTTGAGACGGCGGCGATGTTCAAGGTCTCGATCAGCGAGGGCAAATGGCTGAGGAACAGACCGGGCAGGTTCGCGCGGTTGGTCCAGGCCTCGGACAGCACCTCGGTCGGGAAATCAAGGACATGGCGGAGGCCGGCGAGGAAGTCACCGGCATTGCGGCTTTCAGCGGTGCGAAAGCCCGAGACCATCAGCGCCACGAACAATACCAGCAGGATCAAGCTGTACAGGCGGCGGCGGCGGACCATGGCCAGATAGGCGGCGCTGCGCTGTGCGAGGTTTTGGCCAGTGGTCGGCGTGTAGGCGATGTCGGCCATGGGCAGCTTTCGGCAAAATGAATAGGCCGGGTCCTGACGGACCCGGCCCGGGTGATGAAATTACTTGTTCTTGTCGGCCAGTTTGCGGGCCGCGATCACGCCGTCGAACACGGCGGCATCGACCGGAATGAAGCCCATGACCTTGCCGCCGGCGATGCCTTCGGCGCAGGCCATGTCGGTTGCGGGCATTTCGTTGGTCAGCTTGACCACGGCGTCCTTGACGTCTTGCGGCAGGGCGGCACGCACGACCAGCGGGCCTTCGGGGATCAGTTTGGACTGCCAGATCTGCACCAGGTCGTTCATGTTGACAAGGCCCGCATCCGCCGCTTTGCGGAAGGCGCCCGAGGCATAGCCGTCTTCCCAGTTGCCGATGCCGTCGGCAAAGGACACGCCGGCGTCGAAATCGCCGTTGGCGACACCGACGATGGTCTGCTCATGACCGCCCGAGAACTTGGTTTCCTTGAAGAACTTGGACAGATCGCCGTATTTGGCCTCCAGTTCCGAGGCGGGCACGAGGAAGCCCGAAGTCGAGTTCGGCTCGCCGAAAGCAAATACCTTGCCCTTGGCGGTTTCGATCGAGGTGATGCCACTGTCCTTGCGGGCAAAGCCGAAGGAGTAGTAGCCGGTCGAGCCGTCGATATGCTGGGTGGTCAGCTTGACCTCGACCGCCTTGGGGTCGGTCAGCGTGATCTTGGCATAGGCCGAGGCACCAAGCCATGCCATGTCCAGCGTGCCGCCCAGCAGACCCTGGATGACGCCGTCATAATCGGCAGGGGTGAACACCTTGACCGGAACGCCCAGCGCCTTTTCGACAGCGACGCGGTAGCATTCGTTCGAGGTCATGCGGTCGGCGGCATTTTCGCCACCCAACACGCCGATGTTGAATTCCTTGATCGCGTCTTGCGCCAGAACGGGCGAGGCAATCATCGTGGTGGCAGCCAGAACGGCAAGCAGCTTTTTCATGGTCGTCTCCGGTTGGGGGCCCCGGTCAGGGGCGCGGGTAAAGTCAGGTCAGCATCCGCGAGGCATAGGCATCGTCGGCGGCAGTGAGAGGGGCAGCTTCGGGCGTGATCGCGGTCGATGTCGCAGCCTCGTTAAAACTGTCATCCGCGCCATAGATGTCGCGGGCGGCATTGGTGGTCAGTTGATTGGGCGTGCCGTCGAACACGACCTTGCCGTCACGCATCCCGATCACCCGGTCGCAATAGCGGCGCGCAGTGTCCAGCGTGTGCAGATTGGCGATGACCATGCGGCCATCCTCTTCATGAATCCGGCGCAAGGCGTCCATCACGACCTGTGCATTCATCGGATCCAGGCTGGCGATGGGTTCATCGGCCAGAATGACGGCGGGGTCCTGACAAAGCGCGCGGGCAATCGCCACGCGCTGCTGCTGGCCGCCCGACAGCGCCTCGGCCCGTTTGGCCGCCTGATCGGCGATGCCAAGCCGGTCGAGGATGGCAAGCGCGCGCAGAATGTCGGCTTGCGGCCACAGGTTGAACAGCGTCACCATGGTGCCACGGCGGTTCAACAGACCATGCAGCACATTGGACACGACATCCATGCGCGGCACCAGGTTGAATTGCTGAAAGATCATCGCGCATTGGCTTTGCCAAGCGCGCATCTCGGCCCCCTTCAGCGCCAGCACGTCGCTGCCCTTGAACAGAATCTGGCCTTCGCTCGCATCGGTCAGGCGGTTGACCATGCGCAAAAGCGTCGATTTGCCAGCCCCCGAACGGCCAATGATGCCAATGAAACCGGCACGGTCCAGCGCAAAGCTGACGGCATCGACCGCGGTCCGGGTGCCGAAACGGCGTGTCACATTCTTGAGTTCCAGCACCGACGACCCCTTGAATCTCCTGCGCTGACTAGGGCCGATCTGTGAACGTCGCATGTCAGGGGAATGAAGA
>JBAXXO010000252.1:0-4773 GCA_037127855.1 Alphaproteobacteria bacterium | reverse complement strand
TTGCGAGTTGCGTTCAATCAGGTGAACCTGATTGAACGCGACTCGCTCTAAGGCGACCGACACAAAAAGGGCGGCTGACCCCTCAGCCGCCCTTTTGCGTGTTCAGATCGCGGCGTCCATCACGGCACGGGCCCATAACGAACGCAAGCGTCAGGCCAGTTCGGCATCCTCGGCGCGGCGACCCTCGGCCTCGCGCGCGGCCTCGACCCGCGCCTTGTTGCGGCGGTTCACCTCATAGAACGCGGCAAAGATCAGCGTGACCAGAATCAACAACAGCGCCAAAGCGTTGATCGTGGGGGTGATGCCAGAGCGGACCTTGGAAAACACATAGACCGTCAGCGTATCGGCCCCGCCGCGTGTGAACAGCGTGACGTTGAAATTCTCGATCGACTGAAAAAATGAAATCGCCGCCCCCGCCGCCAAGGCCGGGTAAAGATGCGGCAACAGGATACGGCGCATGACCTGCCCATGGCTGGCACCCAGATCCAAAGCCGCCTCCTCCAGCCCTTGATCAAAGCTTTGCAGCCGCGCCAGAACCAGCAGCATCACAAACGCGGCAATATAGCTGACCTGCCCCAGCACCGACAGATGCAGCCCCGACCCCACGGAAAACTGGTGCCAGAACAACAGCGTCGAAATCCCGATCACCACACCCGGCACCAGAATGGGTGCCACCATCAACCCATACAGCACCGCCCGCACCCGCCCGTTGATCGAGTTGACCAGAATGGCCCCGGCAGCCCCCACCGGCACCGCGATCACGACGACCGCAATGGCCACCAGAATGGTGTTGCGAAAGGCGATCCAGATGCGGTTGTCATTCCACAGCGCGATGAACCACTGATCGGTAAACCCCTTCCATGGGATCACCGTCGGTAACTTGCTGGCGTTGAACGCCGCACCGGCCATCACCAGCAGCGGCAACAGCAGATAGATCAGGAAGGCCGCCATATAGATATGGCCGATCCACTTGCGGTCAAATTGCATGCCTGCGCCCCCCTATTTCGCAATGTCGGAAAGTTTGACGCGGAACACCCACATCCCCAGCGACACGATCAGCGTGCAGACGATCAGCAGCATAAAGGCAAAGGCCGCCCCGGCGTTCCAATCCTGCCCCTCCAGCATGATGCCCTGAATGGTCTGGGTGAACCAATTGCCGGTGGTCGAGTTGATGATGGCCGGCACCAGCAGCGACCCCGCCGACAGCATGAACACCATCACCGCACCGCTTGCGATGCCGGGCTTGGAATGCGGCAGCACGATGCGCCAATGGATGCGCCACCACGGCGCGCCCAGATCCTCGGCTGCCTCGATCTGGTTGCTGTCCAGCGACTGCATGGCGTTGTACAGCGGAAACAGCATGAACAACGTATAGGTATAGACCAGCGTCACCACCACCGGGCTGTAACCGTCGATCCAGCGGATTTCCTTGGTGATGATCCCCAACGCCATCAGCACCGCGTTCAGCGGCCCCTTCAGCGTCAAGATGATATACCACGCAAAAGACCGCAGCACCTCTGACACCCAAAGCGGCACGAACAGCAGCAGAAACAGGGTCGGCAGCGACCGGTTCGACACGACCTTCGCCAGATAGAACGCCAGCGGATAGGCCAGCACAAAGGTGATCAGGGTCACAACAGCGGAATAAAAGATCGTCAGTAAAAACACCTTGACCCGCGCCGCCACCTGAAACTGCATGCCCAGCACGTTGAAATCCACCGCATTGCCGAAAATCTGGCGATAGTTGTTCAACGAATAGACATCCTTGGGCCCACCCACATCGACCACCGGCAGATAGGGCCGGAACGACGCCTCCAGCAACTTGAAATCGGGAAAGATCACCAGGATCAACAGCCAGAACGCCGTCAAGCCGATGAAAATCCAGGTCAGGCCGGTGCCATAGCGGCGCAGCAGATCATTCATCGGTCACACTCCCGAACTGTCGGGCAGGATCAGCGCGTTGCGCGCATCAAAGGCCATGTGCATCCGTGCCCCCGCCGGCGGAACGGTCGATCCATCATTGCGCAATTCAGACACCAGCACGGTGCCATTTTCGGTCACGGCATGCACCGAGATGAAGTTCCCCTCGAACGCCACCTCGGTCAGCGTCACCGGAACCGAGTTTTCGACCCCCGCGCTGACCTGCAATAGCATATGCTCGGGCCGCACATACAGCTTGCCCGCCTGAACCCCGTCCGCAATCCGCGCCCGAAATCCGCCGATGGCCGTGTCAAACCCCGACAGCCCGTCGCCCATCGGCACGATCCTTCCGGGCAGGATGTTGTTTTCCCCCACGAACGACGCCACAAATCCATTGACCGGGTTGTTATAGATGTCGCGCGGGTTCGCCACCTGTTGCAGCTTGCCCTGGCTCATCACGCCGACCCGGTCCGACATGGCCAAGGCCTCGCCCTGATCATGGGTGATGTAGATGAAGGTGACGCCGGTGCGCTTCTGAATGGCCCGCAGTTCCGCCCGCATATGCTGGCGCAGCTTCAGGTCCAGCGCCGACAACGGCTCGTCCAGCAGCATCACCGACGGCTCGACCGCCAGCGCCCGCGCAATCGCCACGCGCTGCTTTTGCCCGCCCGACAACTGACTGATCATCTTGTCGGCGCTGTCATGCAAATCGACCAGCGCCAGCAATTCCTCGGCCCGCGCCCGGCGCTTGGCCTTGTCAACACCGCGCACCTCCAGCCCGAAACTGATATTCTCCCAGATCGGCATCAGCGGAAACAGCGCGAGGTTCTGAAAGATCAGCGCGGTCGGCCGCTGGTTGGGCCGCTGGCCGCGCATGTCCTTGCCACCGATGCGAACGGCCCCCTCGGTCGGCTCGGTAAAGCCCGAGATCATCCGCAGGATCGTCGTCTTGCCACAGCCAGATGGCCCCAGAAAGGAAAAGAACTCGCCGGGCTTGATGTTGACATTCACATGGTCAACCGCCCTGAACTTTCCGAAATCGCAACACACATTGTCAAGATCGACCCCAGCACTCATGGACGCGTCCCACCCCGTTTTGATTCTTGGCACCCTAGCAGTCAGGCCCGTTGGTGCAATGGCTATAGCCGGTTTCCGCCCGGCTTTCGCGCCCAAACGACTTTTGATGCCTGAATTGAAGACGCCGGGCCCTTTCGGACCCGGCGTGCATCATCCCTGAAAGATGATCAGGATGCCTTGTACTTGTCGGCATATTCACCGCGCTTGGCGATGAATTCAGCCGACTGCTCGGGCCACCACCACAGAGCGGCCAGCTTGGCGTCGTCGAACGAGCTGTTGTAGAACTTCGACACATCGGGGTTCATGAACTCCGCAGCGCCCTTGCCGACTGGATTGGACGAGAAGGCGGTCGCCCAAAGCGCAGCGCCCTGACCTGTCGAGGTCCACTTGGCCAGCTCATGCGCCTGATCGACATTGGTTGCGTTCTTCATCAGCACGAAACCCTGATGCCAGGCGAAAGCGCCTTCTTTCGGGGCGGCATAGCCGTAACCATCGTTGCGCAGGTTGTAGCCGGTCGAATCCCAGCACAGGCCCACGGTCGCACCGTTTGCCACGAAACCGGCATTGGCCTCGTTCTCGCCCGACCAGAACTGCACCACATTGCCCTTGGCCTTGACGGCCTCAGCCAGCGCGATGTCCCACAGTTGAACCATCTTGCCCATGTCGGTGTAACCGTCCATCCAAGGGAAGGGCAGCTTGCCGGTCGAGTCAAGGTAACGGCCCATCGCAGCCAGCGCCGAGTGCGGACGCAGCACAACCTGATTGGCAGGGTCGAACAGCGCGGCCAGCGACGGGGGCTCGCCCAGCTTGGCGGTGTCGATCTTGTACACCAGGGCTTCGGTGCCCCAGTTCGACGGCACATAGAACAGCGCACCAGACGCGTCGCGCGAACGGGTGCCAGCGGCGCCGTCGGCCAGACCGGGCAGATAGTTGTCCAAGGCCAGCTTTGCCGGATCCCAAGCCTGCAACAGGCCGTTGCTGTTCCAGCCGCCCCAACGGTCGATCGTCGGCTCGATCATGTCGATGCCACCGGCTTCAAGCGCCACTTTGGCCTGCGCGAACATGGTGTCCTGGTCGGGCTGCTCGGTGAAATTCACCTTGATGCCCGTTGCCTTTTCAAAGGCCGGGAACACGTCGGTTGCCATGGTGGGATAGCCGGCCCAGCCGGTAAAGTTCAACTCGCCAGATGAGGCGAGCGCTTTGGACGAAATCAGAGCGGGGGCTGCAAGCGCCCCGACGCCAACGGCAGTGGTCTTCATAAAGCCACGGCGGCTGACAGTGGTATCGTGCTTGGTCACGTCAAGTCTCCCTAGGTTGATCCGCTTGTGCGAATATAATGCGGGGCGCGGCTGACCGGCCCCGTTCAATGGGCCCGCAGTAACGGCGTCGTATGACACTTTTACGACAGCCAACCACCGACTCTGCACCGCATTACTCTGCGAAAGCCCGGTGAAGTCAATCGCGCTGTTACAATTGGTCCAAGTACGGAATGAAATTTGCTTGAAAGGGCCCTTTGCAAACGGCTTTTTCTGCCAACCAGCCCGACCCTTCCCACTTTGTTTTGTTCAGACAGGCTTGGCCAGCGGGTCGCCGTGCAGCGCACCGATTCGCAATCACGGCGCCGCAATCATGGTTAATGCCAAAATCCACCACTTTTGTGTCGCGGCAATGTAGCGCATTTGTAGGCGCGTTGTAGGTCGCAAAAAGCTCGGAATCCGGCACTGTTAATCCAGCGCCCTCAAACACTTAGCCAAAAATTCCCCGCCACCCGGGCCC
>JBAXXO010000251.1:0-4794 GCA_037127855.1 Alphaproteobacteria bacterium | reverse complement strand
CTTCTTCAAAGCCGCAGGTTACAAATCCGATTAAACGCGACACGCTCTAGCGTTGAACGGATGGGACAACCGCCGGTCCCCAATCCAGCGGGGCCAGACATTTGACCGCCCCCCCCTTTGCCGATGAAAACCTTGATTGCATATCAAGCTGATATCAAGCTGACTACCTAGGCCCGTGAGACGGCATGGCCGGTTATCCGCCTGCCCGTAGGCGTGGCGGTGTAGCGGGGGGGGGCAGGGAAATCTGTGGAGGGTTTGGCTTGGGGACCGGCTGTCATCGTTTCATTGCCATAAACCCACAAAAAAAGGTTCGTGGCTTGCGACCTGCAAAGTACAGGTAAACCCCCTGTTGAAATTCTTGTACGGAGCGAAACGCTGGGGCCGGAAATCCCCCCGTTGTCCTGCATCGGGACAGGACCCAAGGGGCCATGCCAAGGCGCATTTCCGAACGCTATAAAAGGATGAAGTCCGGGGGCATCCGGCAAAAAATGGGGGATTTTTGGGGGAAGCAATTTTGAAAGCTTGATAAATATCAATGAAGATCATAAGCTTGAAAGCAATACATAGCGGACACCGCATCCGCCACTTGCCCTCACGAAAGCGTTCTCCCGATCCGGCTGCGGCCGGATTTTTCCGTTGTTTTCTTGGGTTATGCGGGTTGGGCCGAGCACCGCCCCGGGCGTAAGCAGGCCTGGAAGCGTTCTCTTTGGGCTGACATTCTCCGTGGCTGTGAACTGGTCCCGATCCGGTTCACAGCGCCAACGTGTTGAACTGAAGTAACTTTTTCAGAGCGCAGTCGTTCGGAGTTTTCGTCTGCCCTCTGCTTCGCGAGTGGAACTGAAATCAAATCCCGGTAATGTCCTCAGCTGACTATTCAACGGCACCATGTTTCTGGACCCGGCGAAAGATTTCACCAGCGAGGTGCTCGTGAGCCGCCGCGCGAAACTGCTTGTCCGTCATCACACGCGAGAAGATCTCCTCGTTGCCCTCCATACGGTCGATGAACAGCTCGTCGAGCATCCGTTCCAGATAGGATGAGAAGTTGGCAAGGTTGTTTGCACGGGCGGCCTCCACGATCTTCTCGTCCTGTTCGGCGCTCACGCGTATCTGGTCGAAGAAAAGCTGATCTGTGGATCCCCCGGCGGGAACTGGTCCAGAAAGGTCCGATGCTGGCGGATGTTCTTGGGCGAATGCGAGCGAAGCGGTTGACCAGTCTCGGGATGCAGGGTGTGGAAATGCAAGGCGTTGAGCTCGTGGTTGCCCATGATCGCCGTCGCTTTGCCGGCATCGATCAGGCTGCGAACCGTGTTCAGGACTGCCCGATTGTCGGGCCCTCGGTCGATGAAATCCCCAAGAAAGACGATCTGACGATCCGGTTGTGGATGGAGCCAACCCGCCGCGCTGCGTCGCCAGCCGAGTGCGGCGAGGGCCCCATCAAGCTTCGCCGACTGGCCGTGGATTTCTGGAATGATGTCAAATGCGGTCATGCGGGGGTCCTGGTCCAGTCCTCGTTCCGTCAATTGGTTCAGCCCCGCGTCGATCTGAACCAAGCCGAGGTCTAGGCACGGTAGCTGTCTGAAAATCATTTGTCATCAGCGGGATCGCCGGAAGTGCGATGCAAACCGCCGCTAACGATCCGCCCGTTTACGCGGGCATCCCACTCGACATGCCTACCGTGCGTCTTGGCTCTGACCCCAACGGCGTCGTTCGGAACGCATCACAGGGTTTTGGCGGTACCGAACGTCAGGCCATTGTAAATGCAGGGGAAAAACGAACGAACTTGAAATAGCGAGGTTCGCTCGACTTGAGCCAAGGCTACATTCAGAGCCCAAAACGGGTCCCGCGCGCGGTCTCTGGGGTTCGGACTGTTCGCACAAACCCCTTTGAAAACACGGAAAATTCAGCGCCCTTGGTGGGGGTGTCAGTGGTTCGCAAAGGAGATGATGGCGGAGCGATCGCGACTCCGGTCGAACCTTCTCTGGCACTCTCAGCCTAGTTCACCCCAAAAAACATGAATGCTCTACCGACGTGCCCTGCACAGCAGCGATCATCGCGCGCAAAAGCACGAGGCATGAGCGCAATCAGACCGAGCACTTCGAGCGCCGCTACCGATTCGCCGCCATGGTCGGCCGCCACCGTGGCCAGCGTTAGGCTCAACCGGGCGGCATAGGCCGAGACCATCATCCGGGTCCGCGCGCTCTGGCCCGCACTCTGGCCTTTGTCGCGCGCGCCCCGCAGCGCCGTGCCGTCGATGGCGATCACATCGCCCTCACCCAGAAGCGCCGCCATCTCCGCCAGAACCCGGCCGAAGGCCGCATCCAGCGCCTTCGGATCGATTATCCGGAACACGGTGGAGAAGGTATCATGCGAGGGGATGGAATGCTTGAGCTTCACGAAGTCCCTGAAAACATGCTCTTTTGCCCGACCGAATCCTGCCATCTCAGCACAGCTGGCTGCCCCGCAGAGCACCGCAACGAAACCCACGACCAACAGTTCACAAAGGTCGTGACGCACGTTGTCGGCACACGGATCGGGGATGTCATCGAAGGCGGCAAGGAAAATGTCCATGCGGGGAAGAAGCTCCAGAAGGGCGATCCCCGCCCAAGAATCCATCCTCCCGAAAACTGCAAGACCCGTCGGATCAGGTCAAATCCCAAACGCGATTCTCCCGCGTATGAGCATCGCAGATTCCTTTCAAAAGTCTTTACAGATTTCTCACGTTACGCGATAGTAATCACAAGGAATGAGCGAGTCGGACGTCTACATTGCTCCGCTAGGCAGTGCCGGGCGACAGCATGCACGCAGTGTAGGGATTATTTGATCGGCCCGTGAGCGACATTCATATGCCGTTGTTTAAAGAGTATTGTGCGTCAGCTCCAGAATGACCTCGTTGAGAAAGCGCTTATAAAACGGTATCTAGTCGGAGATGCTATAGTGCCAACTTGGAGCATTCGGCTTTTAGGGCATGAAGAATTGAACCGAGCCGGCTTCGGATCTGTAGATATTCCCGACATTTGGTGGCCTATTTTTATTAGTCTACTTGGGGCGCCTCGCTATCGTCTGTCGCGCAGCAAACTCGCCGGGCGTCTGTGGCCGGACAAGAGCGAAAAGGCTTCGCGACACTGTTTGGCCACGGCGCTGTGGCGCATAACCACAAGACTTCCTGCCGATCAGAATCTGATAGCGTTTGACAGTACGGTGGTCGGTTTGCAAACACCGGGATCGGTTTGGGTTGACTTAATCGCGTTTGAGCGACGGGCGAAGACTTACATGGGTGAACTAGACCGCCTTGCCCAGCCGTCCGGCCGCGCGCGGCTGCGCCGCGCGTTGGGACACTATCGTGGACCTATCATGGCAGAGCGCGATTTGGAATGGATCGCGATTGAGCGCGAACGGCTGCGCTCACTTTATCTGGATGCCATGTTCGCTCTCGCCAGTGCAGAATCAGCCGCCGAATCCTGGCCCGCAGCGCGCGAGACAGCTCAGCGGATTTGCGCGGTCGAACCCCTGCGCGAAGATGCTCAACGGTTGCTCATGACTGCGCACGTCAAATGCGGCGCCCGTGCAATGGCGCTGGACCAGTATCAGACATTAGTCAAGATCCTGCAGGCCGAACTGGGCATCCAGCCCATGGCGCAGACCCAGAGGCTCGCCACTGAGATCGCCGGTCACGCGCTCGTGACACCGCTGATGCGGCCAGTCCCTGACCGCCACCAGTTGTTGCGCGATGTGCGCGATCACCTGAACCACTCACTTGAATTGTTGAACGGCTTTCTGGACGACTGAGGCAGTCACCGTTGGCAAGCGCGTGGTGCAGCGAGCCGCGCGAAAAGCAAAAGACCTACTCCTTATTGGCAATGAACTTGAGGCGCTCAAGCAACCTGGCGCCGCATACTTACCGGCATGTCCGGATCATCCGCCATCGCGAGCCGTCGCCAGTGTAGCTTCGGTGATCGGCCGGTGGTGGTTCGGTGAACGCGACCTGCCATTGTGCGATTCGAAGGGCGAGTTTTTGGTCCGACTGTTTGGAGGAGGCTGTGGGTGGGGCTGCCAATGGCACATCGACGGAGGTCACAACGGGCGTGTCAAGCGGGACAGTCTTCGTTCGCTGGTGGCATGAATCGCTCAGCCCGTCTGAAACTGAGAGCGATACAGCACTGCGCGGCACCGTTCTGGACTTGTCTGGTCGCACCCTTGGTCATTTTGCGGGCAGTGCCTCGCTGTTCGAGCTTCTACACACGATCGTTACCAGGCCGCAGCGCCGGGCAAGTGGTCAATTACAGTCTTGACATCGTCCTTAGCAAGGGAAACGTAGAATGACATTTCAAGCGCAAATGGATCCGTTCCCGAACCTGCGGCAGGTCGTCGACCCGTCAATTGCGACCCTGCCCTATCCACAATTACGCGCCCGCATCGACAGCCGGTTCGGAGAAGGTACAGCCGAATCGATCGAAAGTGATCTCGAAGGCATATTTGACGGCTTCACCAAGGCCATCTCTTCCTTTGTTCCGCAGGCAGGCCAGTTCCTGTCGCGTGAACTGCCGGGCATCGCAAAGATCGGTGGCGGCATCCTGCAGGGTGCCATGGCGGGCTCGTCGGCAGGGCTGCCTGGCATCATCGCTGGAGCGGCGGTCGGTGGAACCGGCGCGGGGCTGAGTCATTATGGGCGCGGTCCGGTCCGCGATGTCGGCAACACGATCACCGGGATTACCGGAATGGTGGGGCAGCTCACGCCTATGGGTCGGATAGGCCAGAGTGTCGGCGGAACGGTCAGTAGTCTTGGGGGACTGGGTC
>JBAXXO010000250.1:0-4801 GCA_037127855.1 Alphaproteobacteria bacterium | reverse complement strand
TTTCAGCCGAACTCAGTCACGCTAAGCCCGGTGATCACGCACTTGCCGCCCCAAATTCAGGCCGAACGATCCACTTCCTTCGGCGATGGACCATCGGGTGGCGGGCCTGCACGATGGCGACGGATCGGGGCATGGATCAGACCTCGGCAAAATCGCCGGGCGCCAGATAGAGCGTGACCTCAGCGCCTGAGGTGGGGGTGGACTGACTTTGGCGTGACAGCACGTCGGCGATCAACACTACGCCGCGTGACTCGAGTGAGAAGCGCAGCACGGTGCCGCGAAAGCTGGAGGCGCTGATGCGGGCTGTGCCGGTCACCACGCCCGCGCCGTCCATGGGCGTCAGTGACAGGGCCTCGGGCGGGATCGCCCAGGCTTTGGACGTGATGACCCCGAATACCCGTTCGATTTCGGCCGGTTCCAAAAGGTTCACATTGCCGATGAAGCCTGCCACCGCGCGGCTGGTGGGGCGGCGATAGACCTCGTCGGGCCGACCTGTTTGGGCGATGCGGCCGTCCAGCATGACGGCGATGCGGTCCCCCAGCATCATCGCCTCTTCCTGGTCATGGGTTACAAAGATCGCAGTGAAGCCAAGCTGCGATTGCAAGCGACGGAATTCCTCCTGCAAACGCTTACGGATCTGGGCATCCAAGGCCGACATCGGCTCGTCCAGAAGCAGAAGACGCGGCTGAACGGCCAAAGCGCGCGCCAGGGCCACGCGTTGCTTCTGCCCACCCGACAGGGCCGAGGGGCGTGCCTCAGCCCTTGGGCCCAGGTCCATCAGCGCGATCATCTCTTCGACGCGTTTGGCGATGGCCGGGGCTGTCAGGCTTTGTTGTTCCAGCGCGAAGGTGATGTTCTGGCGCACGGTCATGTTGGGGAACAGGGCGTAGTGCTGAAACACCATGGCGATACCCCGCAGGTGCGGCGGCAGATGTCCGATCGGTTCGCCCGCCAGGTGAATTTCGCCAAGGTCTGGCGCCACCAAACCGGCTATGGCTCGCAAAAGCGTGGTCTTGCCGCAGCCAGAGGGGCCGACAAGGGTGCAGACCTCGCCCTGCTCAACCGTCAGATCGATGTCGCGGAACACCGAGGTGCTGTCGAAGCTTTTGGTCAGCTTGCGCAAGGTCACAAAGCTCATGATCTTTTTCCCTGCTCTGACCCTGCCAGCAGGGCCACGGCCGTCGTGGCGATCAACACCAATGCAAAATAGATCAGGATCAGCACAGATTGCAGATGTCCAGAACCGCCGCGCAGCACATACATGAAGATTTGCAGTGTAGGAAACTGACCACCGACCAGAAGGTTGGCATAGACAAATTCGCTGACCACGAGGGTAAAGTTCAAGATCACCCCAATTACAACCGCCTGTCGGATCGAGGGCAGGATGACCCGCCACAGCAGGCGTGCGTCATTGATCCCCAGCATCGACCCCGCCTCCAGCAACTCGGCCACGTTCAGCCCGCGCAGCGCATTCTTGATCGGCACATAATAAAGCGAGGCTGCCAAGGGCACATAGGCATAGACCAAAAGCCACGGCGAGCCAGTTAGGATCAGGCCGAATTGGCCCGCGTAAAGTTTCAAAAGCCCTAGCGCCATCACGATGCCCGGCACGGCATAGGGCAGGATCACCAGTCCGGCGAACAGGCGGTCAAGCCTTGGGGCGAAGGCATGCGCGACCACGATGGCAGGGACGCAGACCGCCGCCGACAGCGCCGTCGCGCCAATGCCAAGCAGCATCGAATTGCCAAAGGCCTGCAGGAACCGTGGGTCCGCCATCATCTGCCGGGCCCAGTCCAAAGTGAAGCCCAATGGCAGAAGGCTGCCCGCCCAATCGGTGGCAAAGGCGTTCAGACCCACCGCCACGACCGGCAGCAACATCAGGGCGAGTGCCAGACCGACCCAGAAGAACCCTTTGCGATCAGCGCTCATCGCGCGGCCTGCGGCTGGACCAGATGTGCTGGGCGGCAATCGGCAGGATCAGCGTGACAACCAGAATGACCGCCAGCGCATTGGCGAGATTAGGGTCGGAATAGACATCGCCGGATACAAGCTCGCCAATATGAATTGTCACCAGATTGGCGTTGCCGCCGGCAAGCGCAAAGGCCGTTGCATAGGTGCCCATCGCATTGGCGAACAGCAGGATCGCCGCGCTGATCAGGCTTGGCCGCAAGACCGGCAGGCCAACGCGCCACCAGAACCGCCAGCGCGGTACGCCCAGGATGGCAGCAGCCTCGTCCATTTCCGGCGTCAGGGCGCGCATCGCCGGGAACAGCACCAGAATGCCAAGGCAGACCTGAAAATAGCTATAGACCAGCACCAGCCCACCGGTGGAATAGATGTTCAGATCCTCGACCAGCCCCAACCGTTGCAGGATCAGCGTGAAGGTGCCGGACAGGCCGAACATGATGATGAAGGCGAAGGCCAGCGGGAAGCCGGTGAAATTCGCGCCGATGTTGGAATAGGTCAGAACCAGCGATTGAAGCCGCCCCCCCATGCGCCGCAAGATGCGCGCCAGCGGCAACGCCAGGACAAGGCCAATCACGGTGGTCAGCACCGACAGCCAAAGACTGGAGACATAGGCCGCGCGCTGATAAGACGAGGCGATGATTTCTCCGTAATTGCCCAAGGACAGGCTTCCACCGCGAAACACCGACGACACCAGCACAGCGAGCATCGGCGCAACTTCAAACCCCGCCAAGATCAGCAGTAGCGGGATCGTGGTCAACAAAAGGGCGGGGCTGCGTGGCGGCATGTCAAAACGGCACCGGTCGGACGGAAGCGGCCCGACCGGCGCCTGCTGCCTTAAAGCTTGGTGGCCACTTGTTCCTGCCACATCTTGGTCAGAGACTTTGCCGCATCCGCCCAGACAGCAGCGTTGATCGGCCGGGCCTTGGCATATTGCTCGGCCGGCAGGACCTTGGCTTTGGCCGCATCCGACAGTGTGATATGTTCAACGCGGATCGGGCGGGCATAGCCAAGCGCGAACAGCTCTTGTCCGGCGTCCGACAGCGAGAATTCACGGGTCAGCTTGGCCAGTGCTGGATGCTTGGCAACCGCGTTGATCGTGGTCGTATAGCCCGAAGTGACCGAGCCATCGGAGGGTATCACGACCGTGAACTTGTCGGCCCCAACCTGATCGCGCCAGTTCAGCGCGTTAAAGTCCCAGACCAGCGCCACTTCGACCTCGCCCTTTTCCATCGTGGCGACCGAGGCATTGACCGGCAACAGGCGCTTGGCATCGGCCAGTTTGCCGAACAGGTCCATCGCCGGGGCCAGATTGTCCTCACCACCGCCCAAGGCAATCGCCGCCGCCAGAACCGCCGCGTTGGATTGCGCCGCCTTGCCAACCTCGCCTACGGTGACCTTGTAGTCGCCATTCAACAAGTCCGCGAAGGATTTCGGCGGATTGGCCACCTTGTTTGAGATCAGGAAGGCGATGGTGCCGGTATAGCCCAGCGCCCAGTGGCCGTCCGCGTCCTTGGCCCAATCGGGGATCTGGTCCCAAGTTGTCGTCTTGTAGGGCTGGCTCAGCCCGCGTGTTGCGGCAATGGCGCCAAATTCCAGACCCACTTCGCCGATATCGGCCGAAGGATTGGCCTTTTCCGCCTCGAATTTCGCCAGCTCCTCGGCCGAGGACATGTCGGTGTCAGTATGGGTCACGCCATACTTTTCCATGATAGCCTTCCAGATCGCGCCCCAGTTCGCCCAATCATCGGGCATCCCCAGGCTGACGATCATGCCTTCGGCACGACCAGCCGCTTCCAGATCGGCCATCGCATCCGCATGCGCGGGCAGGGCCGACAATGCCAGAGCACCCAGGCTCAGGCCGAAGAATTCACGCTTGGTCACGTCCATTTGGCTTCCCTTTCAAACCGGAACTTTGCCGCTGGTAGCAGCAGCGTGAGTCTGTTTCGTGTTAGATTGGTTACAGTTCCGTGACAGGGGCCGATCTCGATATCTGTGGTGTTGCGGTAGGCTTGGTATCGACGTTCTGAGACTCTGCTGATGCGACTTGGAAGACGCCGGCGCCAAGTGCCACAATGGAGAAGCACATCAACAGGCGTCCATTCCGGGCAACTTGTCGGCCCGAAAAGGCCAGCGCCTTTTCCCTGTCATGCGTAACCATGACAAAGGTCAGCTTGGTTTCGCGTTGCAGGCGCTTCAACTCTGTCTGCATCGCTTTGCGCAGCTTCAGGACCAGCGCCGACAAGGGTTCATCAAGTAGCAAAAGACGCGGGCGCGGGGCAAGCGCGCGGGCGAGGGCGATGCGCTGCTGCTGGCCACCCGACATCTGATTGGTGCGGCGGTCGGCAAAGGCGGGCATCTGAACCAAATCCAGCACCTCATCCACCCGTCGCTTGATGTCTGCAGGCTTCCAGCGCAGCATTTCCAGCCCATAGGCGATATTCGGGCGCATGTTCAGGTGCGGAAACAGCGCATAGCTTTGGAACATCGTATGACCGGGCGCTTGAACGACGGCTCATGGCCTATGTCGCGGCCATCCAGCATGATACGCCCCTCGGACGGGGCTTCAAACCCGGCAATGACGCGAAGAAGAGTGGTCTTTCCACAGCCTGAGGGGCCAAGCAGGGAAAAAAACTCATTGTCGAGACTGTCGAACAAGGCACCTTCAAGCGCAGTCACCTTCGAGGCGCCGGTGCCGAAGTCTTTGCTGACCTTGTCGATCCCCAAAAACACCTTGCCACCGACCGCAGCTTTGCCGGAAGTGTCCACGACCACGTCGGCTTGGCTCATTCCCCTATCCCCTTGCCCCTATCCCATTGCCCCTATCCCCTTGCCC
>JBAXXO010000249.1:0-4852 GCA_037127855.1 Alphaproteobacteria bacterium | reverse complement strand
TCTAGGCGATGCCGGTTATCATACGGCGCTGGTGGGAAAATGGCATATCGGCGAAGTGCCGGGGATGCGGCCCTTCGAAGTCGGCTTTGACGAGTTCTACGGCTTTTACGGCGCCGAGAAAGAGATATCACAGGAATTCGATCCACGACGCTATCCCGACCTGGTGCTCGATCCCGACAAACTAGCCGCCTATCGCGCCTTGGGGGCAGACATCGATCTTGTATCGGGCAACAAGGGCGACACGAACGACAAGGTCGAAGTAAAGACCACCAGCATCGAGGACATCGCCGAAGCGGATATGCGGCTGCGGGATTACACGGTCAAGCGCATCGCCGAACTGGCAAAAGACGACAAGCCGTTCTTTCTGGAACATGCCTTCATGAAGGTTCACACCGACACCTTTCCGTCCAAAGAGTTCACGGGTGCCAGCGCCTCGAAATATCCCTACAAGGATTCTGTCGTCGAGGTGGATGCCATCATCGGCGACATCGTGAAAGCACTCGACACCGCCGGAGTGCTGGAGAACACCTTCATCTTCGTAACCTCGGATAACGGCCCGCAGATGGATGCCTGGCCCGATGCCGGTTACACGCCGTTCCGTGGTGCCAAGGGCACGACCTGGGAGGGCGGCGTTCGCGTGCCGGGGATTGCTTACTGGAAGGGTATGATCGCACCGGGCCGGGTGTCGGATGACGTCTTTGACCTGATGGACCTTTACAACACCTCGCTTCACCTTGGCGGCGCGCTGGGGTCGATCCCGACCGACCGATACATTGACGGCATCGACCAGACCTCGTTCCTCTTGGACGACAAGGGCCAGTCCGAGCGGGAAAACGTGTATTTCTGGATGGGCGGCACATTTGCCGCGATGCGGATGCGGGAATACAAGATCCATCAAAAGGTCATCATCCCGCAGGCGAGTTTCCTTTGGATCGACATGGCGACGATGAACGACGTCGGGACAGCGCCATGGCTCTTCAACCTCTACATCGACCCAAAGGAAGAATATGCGGTGGGCCACCGCATGAGCCCATGGCTGGCGACGATGGGGGCGGAAATGAAGGCGCATGGCGCGACCTTTGCGAAATATCCGCCGAAAAAGGTCGGGCTGGAATAACTCTGACAAGTTGCAGCAGCCCCGGAAAGGCCTGAAACGCATGAAGAAACTGTTGGAAGCATTGGGCCTTTGCCTGGCATTGGCTGTTGGCCCAGCCCTCGCGGAGGGCGTGGTGCCGGTCACTGTCGATGCCTTTGTCCGCGCCGAGGCTGATCGTTACTTCAAGGCGCGGGCGGATCGGGGCTGCCTTGGGGTCTTGTGCCATGACCGGATGCCCGTTGCCGTGGACAATCAGACGATCATCCGCATGAACCGCGACACGCCCTACAGCATGGGCGTGTTTGATCTGACCTCGCCCCTAACGCTGACCGTGCCCGACATCGGCAGCCGGTTTCAATCGGTCGTGGTGATCAACGAGGATCACTATATCACGCAGGTCATCTACAAGCCCGGCACCTATACCTTTACCAAGGATCAGATCGGCACGCGCTATGTGCAGTTGACCGTCCGCACCTTCGTCAATCCCGACGATCCGGCCGATGTCGAGGCGCTGCACAAGGCGCAGGATGGGTTGGTCGTGCAACAGGACTCCATCGGCACATTCGAGGTGCCCGACTGGGATCAAGACAGCCTGAACGGCTTGCGCAAGGCGATCTTGTCGATGTCGCCTTGGGTTCCCGACAGCAAGGGCATGTTCGGCAATGCCCAACAGGTCGACCCGGTCCGTCATCTGATCGGCACGGCAGGCGGCTTTGGCGGCAACCGGGAAGAGGATGCCATCTATCTGAACATGACGCCCGAACAGAATGACGGCGTGATGCCCTATGTCCTGACGCTGGATCAGGTGCCGGTGGACGGGTTCTGGTCGGTGATCGTGTACAACAAGGACGGCTTTTTCGAAGCTCCCGAAACCACCGTTTCGGTGAACTCTGTGACGGCCAAGCAAGGTGCCGACGGCAAGACGCTGATCCACTTTGGCGGCGATCCGGCGGCCGACAATTACCTCCGGATCATGCCCGGCTGGACCTATATGGTGCGGCTTTACCGGCCCAGACCCGAGATTCTGGACGGGACCTGGACATTCCCTGAAGCCGTGGCGGTGAAATGACCTCCGGCATGGCCAGCCAAACTCTGTATGTTTGCGACCGCGATACCCATGGAAGGAACGCATCTTGAGGCAAGTTACACGTCTATTTCCTGCGGGTGTGTTGGCAGTTACCATGGCGAGCGGCGGGGCCCTGGCCCAAGACGCGGGCGGGCAGGCTCTGTCGCAGGCGGCCAATGACCCAACCGCTGCGCTGATGTCGTTTCAGTTGCAAGACAGCTACAGCCCGTCGATTTACAATACCGACGGGGCGTCGCAGAACTTTCTGCAGTTCCGCGCGGCCGTTCCGTTCGAGATCAATGGCTTGCAGAATATCTTTCGGGTGACGCTGCCCTATTACACCGCCACACCCTCGGGCAGCACCGGCATTTCTGACACCGTGCTGTTCGATCTTGTCACCTTTGACCGCAGTTGGGGCCGCTTTGGGGTCGGGGCGGTCGGTTTGCTGCCCACGGGCGCAGACGGGCTGAGTGCCAAGAAATGGGGGATCGGCCCGGCCGCAGGCTTTACCGCGAAAAGCGGCAAGCTGCTCTGGGGCCTGTTCAACCAGAACATCGTCAGCTTTGCCGGCGACGAAGATATGCCCGACGTCAAAAGCTCGATCCTGCAACCCATCGCCACGGTGGGTCTTGGCGATGGCTGGTCCACCGGACTGTCGGAAATGTCGATCACCTATGACTGGACCCGGCATGACTGGGTCAGCCTGCCTTTGGGCGTGAAACTGGCCAAGCTGGAAAAGTTCGGCACCACGCCCGTGCAATTCACCGCCGCCTATGAACACAACTTCGCCAAGGACTATACCGCGCCCGAAGACCTGTTCAGCTTTACGGTCAAGATATTGATGCCAAAGGGCTGACCGCTCAACAGAAAGAGACATCATGCGTATATCGACAAGACCTGCGTTCGCCGTCGCCGCTTTGACACTTGCCATAGCCTGTGGTGCGGCATGGGCCGATGACTCTGCCGCCATCGCCGCAGCCGACGAGGATGCCGCATTTTCTTTGGCGCTGGAGGCTTATGTCTGGGGCTATCCCCTTGTCATAACGGCGGCAACCCAACTGGTTGCGACCGATGCCGACAAGCCGCTGCCCAACGGCCACGCGCCGGTCAACATGTTCGGCAACGTCGCCAAACTGTTCACCGCCGCCGATACCGACGTGGTGTCCAGCAATGTCGACACGGTCTATTCCAGCGCCTTCGTCGATCTCAAGCAGGGCGCCGCACTGGTTTCGGTGCCCGACACCAATGGCCGCTACTACTCGCTGATGCTTGAAGACGCCTATACCAACGTCTTCGGCTATGTCGGCCTGCGGGCGACGGGCGACAAGGCTGGCAAGTATCTGATCACCGGCCCGGGCTGGACCGGCACGCCGCCCGCAGGCATTCAGGGCGTCATTGCCGCACCGACGCCTCTGGTCTGGATCATCGGTCGGACCCTGGTCGACAACGAGACGGACCTTGTGAACGTCAAGGCGATCCAAAGCCAGTACCAGATCGAGATGGTGCCGCCGGTGCTGGATGCGACCCCGCTGAACGACCGCTTGGGTCTGACGATCGCCGCCAAGACGCCGCCCTCGACCTTCATCGATGCCATGGATGCCACGACTTATTTCCATTGGGTCGGCCAGATGATGCGTGACAACCCGCCGCCCGACACTGACAGCGCACTGGTGTCGCAATTTGCGGGCATCGGTCTGACGGTCGCGAACGGATTTGACACCACGGGCCTGTCGGGCGCGACCCTCAAAGGTATCGAGCGAGGTTTCAAGGCGGGTCTCGGCGTCGTACGCCGCGAAGCGCTGCGCCCGGGTGGGGTCGAGGCAAATGGCTGGGCCTTCAACCTCAGCCAAGGCAAATGGGGCCAGGATTTCAAGACGCGGGCGGCCATCGCCTATCGCGGCGTGGGTCAGAACACGACGGAAGAGGCGCTTTACTTCAACGCCTTGAAAGACGGCAAGGGCGAGACCTTGACCGGGGCGAGCAAATACACCCTGACCTTTGCCAAGGGCATGCAGCCGCCGGTCGATGCGTTCTGGTCGATCACCATGTACAACGACAAGAACTTTTTCGTGGCCAATCCGATTGACCGCTTGGCGATCGGCAATCGCACGCCCGGGTTGAAAACCAACGAGGATGGGTCCTTGACGATCTACATCCAGAAAGACTCGCCCGGTGCGGACAAGGAGTCCAACTGGTTGCCTGCGCCAGAGGGAAGTTTCCGCCTGTCGATGCGGGCTTACAACCCCAAACCCGAGGTGCTGTCAGGCCAATGGCAGCCACCGCCCGTTCAAAAGGAGTAATCATGACCGGACCCATGAAATCATCTGTTTGCTTCGCTGGAATTCTGGCAGTCTTTGGCATGGAGCTGCCGGCGCTTGCCCAAGATGCCGATTTGGCGGCGCGTGAGGCGGCCCTTCCCGCCAACCCCTTGAAAAACGCCTATTTCGGCGAGACGCATGTGCACACGTCATACTCGCTCGACGCCTATATCGGCGGGGCGCGGTTGACGCCGATGGATGCCTACAGCTTCGCGCGCGGCCATTCGGTTGTGGTGAACGGGCAGGTCCATAACATTGGCCGCCCGCTGGATTTTGCCGCCGATGACCAAACTCATCCCTGAAGACCGGTTTCCGGTGTCGACCTTGAGCCCGCGTTCCGCCAGCTCGGCCACCAGGCCGCGCAGGGTGAAG
>JBAXXO010000248.1:0-4865 GCA_037127855.1 Alphaproteobacteria bacterium | reverse complement strand
TGCGGCTTTTCATAGCCCTTGGTCTCGTCCCAAAACGCGTGATAGGTCGCCTTGGGAAACTTAGCGTCGTCATAGCCCATCACATTGGGCACTGCGACCCGGATGCGGCCCTGTTTGTCGTCCAGCATCAAGGCGGCCCCGCATTCCGTGCACATAACGATCTCCAGCGGGCCATTCGGGTTATTGGCGTTGAAGGGCGCACGCTTGGTCAGTTCGGAGTGGTCCACCTGCACATCGGCGTGGTTGAAAAACGCGACATGGGTGTGCTGCTGTCCGGTCACGGATTTGCAGACATTGCAATGGCATTCGTGGTTGTCGATGGGTTCTGCGGTTGCAGTGACATGCACATGGGCGCAGCCACCGGCATAATGGACTGTCATGATATCCTCCCGTTAACGCCCCCTCCCGGGGCTGGCGGCAGAGTAGCACGGGAAATGAGTCGGGGAAGCCGAAAAGCAAAACGCCCCACCTTCCGGCAGGGCGTTTGCATCAAGCGTAGGGTGCGTTACTCACGCAGCTTCCATTCAGCCGCGCTCTTCTATGATCTCGACCATATGGCGCACGGCGTGAACCATGCCACGGATCGACGGCGTGTCTTCCAGCTCGCGCGTGCGGCGGATCTTGTTCAGGCCCAGACCCTTGAGGGTCGCGGTCTGAACAGCCGGGCGGCGGGCGGCGGATTTGGTTTGCATCACGACAATGGTCTTCTTGGCAACCGGGGCTGCAGCTTCGGGCTTTTTCGCCATGATCAGGCCTCCACAGCTTCAACAACGGTTTCGGCTTCCGGCTTGCGCAGGATTTCAGCCACCTTCTTGCCACGGCGCGCCGCAACCGCGCGCGGCGAGGTTTCATGCTTCAGCCCGTCAATCGTGGCGCGAACCATGTTGTAAGGATTGGTCGAGCCGATCGACTTGGCCACGACATCCTGCAGGCCCAGCATCTCGAACACGGCGCGCATCGGACCACCGGCGATGATGCCGGTACCGGCCACGGCCGAGCGCATCACGACCTTTCCAGCACCATGGCGACCTTCCATGTCATGATGCAGGGTGCGGCCGTCGCGCAGCGCCACGCGGATCATCTGGCGCTTGGCTTGCTCGGTCGCCTTGCGGATCGCCTCGGGCACTTCCTTGGCCTTGCCCTTGCCAAAGCCCACACGGCCACGTTGATCGCCCACCACCACAAGGGCAGCAAAGCCAAAGCGTTTGCCGCCTTTCACGGTTTTGGACACGCGGTTGATCGCGACCAGACGGTCGGCGAATTCCGGCGTTTCCTCGGGGCGGTTGTCGCGACGGTCATTGCCACCACGATTGTCCCGGCGGTTTTCACGTTCTGCCATTTTCTATCTCCTCAGAACTTCAAGCCGCCTTCACGGGCAGCATCGGCCAAAGCCTTGATCTTGCCGTGAAAGAGGAAACCGCCGCGGTCAAAGTAGCATTCTTCAACCCCGGCCTTTTTGGCCCGCTCGGCAATTGCCGAACCGATCTTGGCCGCTGCGTCAACGTTGTTGCTGCCCACAACACCCAGATCCTTCTCCAGCGAGGAGGCCGAAGCAATCGTGATGCCGCGCGCATCGTCAATCAGTTGCACGCTGATATTCTTGTTGCTGCGATGGACGGACAGGCGCAGGCGCCCATGCGACGTCGCTTTGATCTTGTTCCGGACGCGCAGACGGCGCTTGAGGAACAGCTCTCTCTTGTTGGTTGCCATTTCTCTTGCTCCTTACTTCTTCTTGCCTTCTTTGCGGAAGACAAACTCGCCCTTGTAGCGGATCCCCTTGCCCTTGTAGGGCTCGGGTTTCTTCCAAGCGCGGATGTTTGCGGCGACCTGACCAACAAGCTGCTGGTCGATCCCTTCCACAGTGATTTCCGTCTGCTTCGCAGAGGCCACGACGACCCCATCTGGTACCTCAAACAGGACTTCATGGCTGAAGCCCAGTTGCAATTGCAGGTCCTTGCCCTTCATTGCCGCGCGGTAGCCCACGCCCTGAATCTCCATCTCTTTCTTGAAGCCCGTGGTAACACCGGTGACGAGGTTCGCGATCATCGACCGCGACATGCCCCATTGGGCACGCGCCCGCTTGGACAGGCCACGCGGCGTTACCTTGACGGTTTCACCTTCGATGGTCAGCGTGACGTCGTCGCTGGCGGTAAAGCTGCGGGTGCCCTTTGGCCCTTTGACTTCAATGGTCTGGCCCGAGATCGTGGCCGAGGTGCCCTTGACGAGGGGAACGGGTTTCTTGCCGATACGAGACATTATACCCTCCCCTTAGAATACGGTGCAGAGCACTTCGCCGCCAACATTGGCGGAGCGTGCAGCTGCATCGGACATGACGCCCTTGGGCGTCGAGATGATGGAAACACCAAGGCCATTGCGGACCGTCGGCAGGTCGGACACGCCCATGTAAACCCGGCGACCGGGTTTGGACACGCGCTTTACGTCACGGATGACCGGGGTGCCTTCAAAGTATTTCAGGCTGATGGTCAGCTCGCCCTGACCGTTGTCGGTCTTGGCGGATTCATAACCGCGGATATAGCCTTCCGCAGCCAACACATCCAGCACCCAAGCCCGCAGCTTGGACGCCGGGGTCTTGACGGTGGATTTGCCACGCAGTTGGGCGTTGCGGATACGGGTCAGCATATCGCCGAGAGGATCGTTCATGATCTGTTGCCTCCCTTACCAGCTCGATTTGACCATGCCGGGGATCTGACCGAACGAGGCCAGATCGCGCAGCATGATGCGCGAGAGTTTGAGTTTGCGATAAACTGCATGCGGACGGCCGGTCAGCTGGCAGCGGTTGTGGATGCGGGTCGCCGAAGAGTTGCGCGGCAGGGCGGCCAGTTTGGTGGTGGCCTTGAAACGTTCTTCGATCGGTTTGGTCTGGTCGTAAATCACCGCTTTCAGGGCAGCACGCTTGGTCGCATTCTTTTTGACCAATGCGGCGCGCTTCACTTCGCGGTTCACCATGGATACTTTTGCCATTTTCGGAGTCCTCGCGATCAGGAAGTGAAGGGCATGTTGAATTGCTTCAACAGCGCCTTCGCTTCCGCGTCGGTCTTTGCGGTTGTGCAGATGATGATGTCCATCCCGAGCACTTCATCGACCTTGTCGAATTCGATCTCGGGGAATACGATTTGCTCTTTCAGGCCCATGGCATAGTTGCCACGACCGTCGAAAGAGGTGCCTTTCACGCCGCGGAAGTCACGCACACGCGGCAGCGCGATGGTGATCAGGCGATCAATGAATTCATACATCCGGTCACCGCGCAGGGTCACCTTGCAGCCCAGCGGCATTTCTTCCCGCACGCGGAAAGATGCCACCGACTTTTTGGCATGGGTGATGACGGCCTTTTGACCGGCGATCATCGTCAGTTCCTCGGCAGCCTTTTTCACCTTCTTGGTGTCCTTGACGGCCTCGCCCACGCCCATGTTGATCACGATCTTGTCCAGACGCGGGATCATCATTTCGTTCTTGTAGGCGAATTGCTCTTTCAGTGCGGCGCGCATCTTGGACTGATATTCAGCCTTCAGGCGCGGCGTATAGGTCTCTGCGTCCAGCATCAGATCGCCTCCCCGGTGGTCTTGGCAAAGCGCACTTTCCTGTCGCCGTCCATACGAAAGCCTACACGGGTCGCCTTGCCATTGCTGTCCAGCAAGGCGAGATTCGACAGGTCGATCGGCATCGGCTTGGCGACGCGGCCGCCCTGGGTGGTCTGGCTTTGCTTGGTGTGACGGATGGCGATGTTCAGACCCTCAACCACGGCCTGATTGGCCTTGGGGGACACCGAGGATATCTCGCCGTTGCGGCCCTTGTCCTTGCCGGTCAGGACAACGACCTTGTCGCCTTTTTTCAGCTTGGCAGCCATTACAGCACCTCCGGCGCCAAAGAGATGATCTTCATGAAGTTCTTGGCGCGCAGTTCACGAACCACCGGGCCAAAGATGCGCGTGCCGACCGGTTCACCCTGATTGTTCAGGATGACGGCGGCGTTGCGGTCAAAGCGGATGGTGGTGCCGTCTTCGCGACGAACTTCCTTGGCGGTGCGCACGACAACGGCCTTGCGGACGTCGCCCTTTTTGACACGGCCTTTTGGAATTGCCTCCTTGACCGACACCACGATGATGTCGCCCACGGATGCATAGCGACGGTGTGAACCGCCCAGAACCTTGATGCACTGAACCCGGCGCGCGCCAGAGTTGTCAGCCACATCCAGATTGGTCTGCATCTGGATCATTTAGTCTACTCCCGACCTTTAGGGCTGTGCCCTAGGGTTTCGATGGAGCCGTTCCGTGGCTTACGCTTGCGCGTGAACGACCACAGTCCAGCGTTTGGTTTTCGAAATCGGCGCACATTCCTCGATACGGACGGTGTCGCCGGTCTTGAACTGGTTCAGGGCATCATGTGCCCGGTATTTCTTGGACGAGCGCACGGTCTTTTGCAGAACCGGGTGCTTGAAGCGGCGTTCGACCAGAACGGTGATGGTCTGTTCGTTCTTGTCCGAGGTGACAACACCCTGCAGGATACGTTTCGGCATGGTGATCCCCTTACTTCGCGGCTTCGGCGGCTTTTTGGTTCAGCACGGTCAACACGCGGGCGGCATCCCGGCGCACGGCCTTGATGCGGGCGGTATTGGTCAGCTGATTGGTCGCAGCCTGGAAGCGCAGGTTGAACGCTTCCTTTTTCAGCGCGACAAGCTGATCACGCAGCTGGTCGGGCGTCTTAGATTTCAGTTCACTGGCGAGCATGCGCCTTTTCCTTTTCATGCACCAGACGGCCCTTTGGGGTAACCGTTGCTCTGGTGGACCAAAACAATACCGACGAATCCGGGTGCCCGGAATCGCTGGATGGGGCCGTATAGGGGATGGG
>JBAXXO010000247.1:0-4873 GCA_037127855.1 Alphaproteobacteria bacterium | reverse complement strand
GCCTGTCTTGGGTTGCACTCAATCTGAATCAGATTGAGTGCAACCCGCTCTAAGACACAAAGGCAGGCAGCATGGCAGATTGGAAATCGGGGGTTGGAATGAACACCTCGACGCGTTGCAATGGGCGATGGGTCGCGCGGAAAGTCAGGGGAAACTGGGTTTCACGCCCGTTTCCCAACCGCCACCACCCCCAGCGTTTGCAGCACTTTGGCCTCGATCTGCGCGGCGTCCATGCCAGCGACTTGGTACATCGCCTCGGGCAAGGCCTGATCGATGAAGATATCAGGCAGGACCATGGAGCGGAACCTGAGGCCCGTGTCGAAGATGCCCTCTTCGGCCAATAGCTGCGCCACATGGCTGCCAAAACCGCCGATGGCACCCTCTTCGACCGTGATCAACGCTTCATGGCCACGGGCGAGGGACAGGATCATCTCGCGGTCCAGCGGCTTGGCAAATCGGGCGTCGGCGACGGTTGGGGTCAGGCCACGGGCGGTCAGGGCCTCGGCGGCTTTGATCACCTGAGACAGGCGGGTGCCAAAGGACAGCAGCGCGACGCCGGAGCCTTGGCGGATGATGCGCCCGCGTCCGATCGGCAGCGGGATGCCACGCGCGGGCAGTTCGACACCGACGCCATCACCGCGGGGGTAGCGAAAGGCGATGGGGCCAGTGTCATGCGCCACGGCAGTCGCAACCATGTGGACAAGTTCCGCCTCGTCCGCCGCCGCCATCACCACAAAGCCTGGCAGGTTTGACAGGAAAGCCACGTCGAAGGCCCCGGCATGGGTCGCGCCGTCGGCGCCGACCAGCCCGGCGCGGTCGATGGCAAAGCGGACCGGCAGACGCTGGATCGCTACGTCATGCACGATCTGGTCATAGCCACGCTGCAGGAAGGTGGAGTATATCGCCACAAAGGGTTTCATCCCCCCCGCCGCCAGCCCTGCGGCAAAGGTTACAGCGTGCTGCTCGGCGATGCCAACGTCAAACAGGCGTTTGGGAAAGCGGGCGCCGAACAGGTCCAGTCCGGTGCCATCCGGCATTGCGGCGGTTATGGCAACGATCTTGTCGTCCTGAGCGGCCTCGGCCACCAAGGATTGTGCAAAGACCTTGGTGTAGGCAGGGGCATTCGAGGTGGCCTTGGCCTGTACGCCGGTCAGGACGTCGAACTTGCCGGTGGCATGACCCTTGTCCCGGGCGCGTTCGGCGGGCGCATAGCCCTTGCCCTTTTTGGTCAGCACATGGATCAGCATCGGCCCGTTGGCTCGGGCATGGACGGTCCGCAGCACGGCAAGCAACTGTTCCATGTCATGGCCGTCAATCGGGCCGACATAGGAAAAGCCCAGCTCCTCAAACAAGGTACCGCCGAAGGTGATGCTTTTGAGCATCTCTTTTGCACGGCGCGCGCCCTCCTGAAATGGCTCCGGCAGCAAAGAAACCATCCCCTTGGCCGCCGATTTCAATTCTTGAAACGGCGCGCCGGCGTAGATGCGGCTTAGATAGGCGGACAAGGCGCCGACGGGTGGGGCAATTGACATCTCGTTGTCGTTCAGGATCACGAACAGTCGCTTTTTCAGATGTCCGGCATTGTTCATCGCCTCGAATGCCATGCCGGCTGCCAAGGCCCCGTCACCGATGATCGCCACGGCATCGCCCTGGTCGCCGCCCAGTTCTGCCGCCATGGCAAAGCCCAGTGCCGCAGAAATCGAGGTCGAGGAATGCGCGGCCCCAAAAGGATCATAGGGGCTCTCGGACCGCTTGGTAAAGCCCGAAAGGCCGCCTTGGCTGCGCAGGGTGCGGATCCGGTCGCGGCGACCTGTCAATATCTTATGTGGATAGGACTGATGGCCGACATCCCAGATGATCTTGTCGCGCGGGGCATCAAAGACCGCATGCAGCGCTACGGTCAGTTCCACCACCCCAAGGCCCGCACCCAGATGGCCACCGGTGACCGAGACGGCGCTGATGGTCTCGGCCCGCAGCTCGTCGGCCAACTGGCGCAATTCGGGATCGGTTAGGCGTTTCATGTCCGCAGGCAAGGCGATGCGGTCCAACAGCGGGGTTGCGGGTGTCTGGTTCATATCCTCAACTCTCTCGCGCAATCACAAAGCGCGCCGCATCCACCAGGTTCTGCCGGGCCTCGTAGGGGGCCAATGCCGTCTCGGCCCGAACAATCAACGCCCGCGCCTGCGCTTTGGCAGCCTCCAGCCCAAGCAGGCTGACAAAGGTCGCCTTGCCCGCCGCGGCATCCTTGCCAAGACGCTTGCCCGCCTTTGCCGCATCGCCCGTGACATCCAGAATGTCATCGGCAATCTGAAAGGCCAAGCCCAGCGCCGTGGCATAATCGCGCAACGGACCCCGGTCGACGCCGGCTATGATCGCCCCGGCCTCGGCACTGAACTTGATCAGGGCACCAGTTTTGCCGGCCTGCAATGCGGTGATATCGGCCAAGGTCAGGTCCGACGCCGTTTCGGCGGCCATATCCAGCGCCTGACCCAGAACCATCCCTTCTGCGCCCGATGCCTTGGCGAGGCCCAAGACCAGGGCCAGCCTGACATCCGCCGACCCCAGCGCTGCATCCGTCAGCAATTCAAAGGCCAGAGTCTGCAACGCGTCGCCGCAAAGCACGGCCACCGCCTCATCCCATTTACGGTGAACGGTTGGCTGACCGCGCCGCAGATCATCATCATCCATGCAGGGCAGGTCATCATGCACCAGGGAATAGGCATGCAGCGCCTCGACCGCAGCTGCCGCCGAGATCGAACGCTCGGCACTCACCCCCAACATCCGCCCCGCTTCCAGAACCAGAAACCCGCGCAGCCGTTTGCCACCCTGACAGGCATAGCGCATTGCCTTTACCACAGGCGCATCCCCCAGCCCAACCATGGCCCGGTCCAGCCGCTGTTGGATCATCCGCGCATCGGCGGCCAGCAGGTCGGAAAAACTCACAGCCCTTCCACCGGGGTCACGCCAACGGCACGGCCTTCGGCGGCCCGGATCATCTCGACCTTTTCCTCGGCTGCCAGCAACTTGGCTGCACAATGCGCCTTCAACGTCGCGCCCAGTTCATACAGGTTGATCGACTGTTCCAGTGCCACATCCCCACGCTCCAACTGGCTGACAACGGCCTCCAAAGCCTGCATTGCCTCTTCAAACGTCATCTCGGCCACCGGCTTGCCGGTCTTTGGTTCTGGCATCACCCCTGCTCCATCAATGTCGCCACATGCGCTGCGACACAACGTTCCAGCGCCGCCAGATCATAGCCGCCCTCCAGACAGGATACCACCCGCCCCTTGGAATACCGATCCGCGACAGCACATAGCCGCCGCGTAAGCCAGACATAGTCGTCTTCACGCCAATTCAAATTGGCCAGTGGGTCATCCGCATGTGCGTCAAACCCGGCCGAAATCAGGATCAACTCGGGTGCCCATGCTTCCAATGCAGGAAAAACGGATGCCTCATAAGCCGCGCGCATTGCTGCACCCTCTGACCCCACCGGCAAGGGCACATTGATGATCTGCCCATGTGCGCCACATTCCGAGGCTTCGCCGGTTCCAGGCCACAAGGGCATTTGCTGGCTGGTCACAAACAGCACACGCGCCTCGTTCCACAGCAAATCCTGTGTGCCATTGCCGTGATGCACGTCGAAATCCACCACCGCGACCCGGCGCAACCCGTGCATGTCCAGCGCCCGCTTGGCGGCGATCGCTACGGTACCAAAAAGACAAAACCCCATCGGGGAAGCACGCTCGGCATGATGACCGGGAGGGCGCGCGACCACAAAGGCGCGCGATCCATCGGCACCCCCGGCGATCACCGCATCCACCGCCGCACAGGCCCCCCCAACAGCACGGCAAGCCGCCTCAAAGCTTCCGACCGACATCCAAGTGTCCGGGTCCAGTGGCGCAATATCCGACAAGGGCTCGGCCGACTCGATCCGGGCCAGATAGTCCGGCGTATGGCAACGCAGGATATCCAGCCTGTCCGCCAAAGGCGATTGGCGCCGATCAGCCTCCAATCCCGCCAACCCGCGCTCTACCGCTGCCAACCGTTCGACCCGCTCCGGATGGCCCTGCGGCGTCACATGCCGCTTCGCCGCATCATGTGAAAACACCAACATTTCCGCGCCCCTTCATCTTGGGAAAATACCGCAAGGGGCGGCAACGTTGCCTCCCGATAGGGTGTGGAACCCCGATTGCCACATCAACAAACAAACTCCAACCCTGTGCACCTTGCAACCCTTTCCCGACTGCCGCGTAATGTGAAACCCTGTTCATGTCGCAACTTTCCCTTAACGTCGCGGCACACATCCGCAGGCCCAAGAACAGAACCCGATTTTGCCGTGTCGAACGCTGTCTGTGGCACAGCGCGGGCGAATACGCCCTGATCCTGCCCATCGACGGCTTCGCACGGCCCCCGGCTGGTGCCGGCCACGCCGAAGATCCTGAAAACAAACGCCGGCTCTGCAATCTTCCCGTCGTCACGGGTTGCCGCTTGGTCCGCTCCAACGGATGCTCGGTGTTGGCACAAAAGGCGGCCCGCTCGGCCGTGACTTTGCGAGGCGCGCCCGAAGCCAGGACGACCGTCGCGCTGCCGGTGCGGGTCACTTCCTCGATGGTCGGGAACTCTGCCAACGCGTGCAGAACTTGGTGACCGGGTCTGGCTATCACCTCCCGCGACATGCCGTCAAGCCAGCGCAGGCGGATCCAGTCTGTGGTGATGTTGCGACAAATCCGCGTGACCCAGCGGGGGACTAGTGGATTGATCGTAACACAGGACTCCGAGAGTGGTTTCCCCGAACAGCAGAGGCGCGCACTCGGTCCACCCAGTGGCGATATCGGTCATCACAAGCGTCTGGATGAAGCTGCCGCTGGAAGAC
>JBAXXO010000246.1:0-4897 GCA_037127855.1 Alphaproteobacteria bacterium | reverse complement strand
CTTGTGGTGCAGGATCTGGCCAAACGCTCGCGGCACACCGTGTTCTCGATGGTGCGCTTTGGCAATGTGCTGGGCTCGTCAGGCTCGGTCGTGCCACTGTTCAAGGAACAGATCGCCAAGGGCGGCCCGATCACTCTGACCCATGACGACGTCACCCGCTATTTCATGACGATCTCCGAGGCGGCCAAACTGGTCTTGCTGGCAGGGTCCTTTGCCCAAGCCGGTGCAGGATCGGGCGGCGATGTATTCGTGCTGGACATGGGCGAGCCGATGCGGATCAGGCACCTGGCCGAACAGATGGTACAGGCGGCGGGCTATACGGTGCGCGACGAAAACAATCCCGATGGCGATATCGAGATCAAGATGATCGGCCTGCGCCCCGGCGAAAAGCTGCACGAAGAACTGTTGATCGGCGAAGGGCTGCTGACCACGCCGCATGCCAAGATATTGCGCGCGCGGGAAAGCAGCATTTCCGAACTGGACATGGCAAAGGCCCTGCAATCCCTGCGAAATGCCATGGCAACCGGTGACGCAAACGCCGCCCGTGCCGTGGCCGCCGCCTATGTCGAGGGGTATGGCACCAATGGCGGCGGTCAGGAACAGGCCTATGCCGGCGAGGTGGTGTCCAAGGCTTGATGTGATTTTGGGCTGCGTCAAGGGTTGCCCTTGGCCCATCTTGACGTAAAGTGGCGCAACCTAGTGAGGCGTGATGAACAAGACGATTTTCCAAATCGCCCTCCTGTCCGCCGCCGTGTTGGCAGCAGTGGGGCCCGGCCGCGCCGAATTGCCCACCTCCACCAATCTCAGCGGTGTGCCGGGTGTGATCGACATGCCCTCGGGCGAGGCGATGCCGGATGGCTGGCTGGGCATGAATTACGGCGTCTTCGGCCCGATCTCGCGCAGCACGCTCAGCTTTCAGATCACGCCGCGGCTGTCCGGCAGCTTTCGCTATGTTGGCATCCGCGACTGGAATGCCAAGTACTGCCCGCCGAAATGCGAGGGCGCCAATGCCTTCGACACCTATTACGACCGCAATTTTGACCTGCGCTACAAGGTTCTGGACGAAAGCCAGTATCTTCCCTCGGTCACTGTCGGGTTGCAGGATTTTATCGGAACCGGCCTGTCGATGGCCGAATATGTCGCGGTCTCGAAAAGTTTCGGCGATAATCTGCGGTTGACGGGGGGTCTGGGTTTCGGGCGGCTGGCCAGCTATGGTGCCATCGGCAGCCCCTTTGGCGAACGCCCGCCGATCGATTTCGGCAATGGCGGTACGGTGAACTGGGGCCAGTGGTTCCGGGGCGATGTCGCGCCCTTTGGCGGGCTGGAATACAAGTTCGCTGACAAATGGGTGTTCAAGGCCGAATACTCGTCAGACGCCTATACCGAAGAATCAACGAACCGCGAAACTTTTGACCGCAAATCGCCGTTGAACTTTGGCATTGAATATCAAAACAACGCCCATACGCGTCTGGGTGCTTACGCCATGTATGGCAGCGAGATCGGCGTCAACCTGACGATCTTGATGAATCCCGCCCAGCGACCGATGGGTGGTGTGCGCGGGCCCGGGCCCATCCCGATCAAGGCGCGCCCGCCGCGTTCCAGCAATCCTGAAATGTACATCACCACCTGGGTGCAGGATCCCACCGCCAAGGGCGTCTTGATCAATAGCATGAACAAGAACCTGGAACGCGAGGCGATCATCGTCGAATCGCTGTCGGTCACCGGAGCCAGCGCCGAGGTGCGGTTCCGCAATACAGTCTACGACGCCTCCGCTCAGGCCGTGGGCCGCGTGGCGCGCGCCATGGCTATTGCACTGCCCTCGTCCATCGATGTGTTCCACCTCGTGCCCATATCGAATGGACTGGCCGGGGCCAAGGTCAGCGTCAGACGGTCTGATCTGGAACGGCTGGAATTCTCGCCCGACCCTGCCGGCAGCCTGCGCGCAGCGACCACGATTTCAGCGGCGGGTCCCCGCTTGCCTGACGCGACGGTCAATGCCGATCTTTACCCCAAGTTCAGCTGGTCGCTGCTGCCATGGTCGCAGGGACTGTTGTTCGACCCCAAGCAGCCGATCCAGTACGTGTTCGGTGCGGCTTTGAATGCGAGATACGAACTGGCGTCCGGGTTATTCCTGTCAGGCTCGGTCACCCAAGCGCTCGCTGGCAGAATCCTGCCGAACGACGAGCCTGTCGAGGGTGCGCTGCCCCCTGTGCGCAGCCGGGCTGCCACCTATTTTGCGACCGGCGAGACCAAGCTTTCCACGCTGACGGTCGCCTATTATGATCAGCTTGGACCGCAACTTTATGGGCGAATGACGGCAGGCTATCTGGAACAGATGTTCGGCGGTATCTCGGCCGAGGTTCTGTACCAGCCAGTCAACACACCCTGGGCGATCGGCGCCGATCTGAACTATGTGGCCCAGCGCGACACCGACGGCGGGTTCGGGTTTGATGAATTCGACTATCGGGTCGCGACCGGCCATGTCTCGGGTTATTATGACTTTGGCAACGGGTACGAGGCGCAGTTGGATGTCGGGCGCTATCTGGCGGGCGATTACGGCGGCACGCTGACCCTGATGCGCAGCTTCAGGAACGGCATGAAGGTCGGGGCCTTTGCCACCATCACCAATGTCTCGGCTGAAGAGTTCGGCGAAGGGTCGTTTGACAAAGGCATCCGTCTGGACATGCCATTGACCTATTTCACCGGCCAACCCTCGCGCAGGCTGCAACCGCTGACCCTGCGGCCGCTTGGCCGTGACGGTGGGGCGCGGTTGCGAGTCAACGACCGGTTGCGCAGCACGTTGCGCGGCTATAATCAGGCCGGTCTTGATAATCAGTGGGGGCGGTTCTGGAAATGAGGATGCGCCTTTGGTTCGGACTCGTCGCGCTTGTGTTAGCTGCCTGCGGCAATGACACGGGCAGCATTAACTATGCCGGTGCTCCGGTGGTGTTCGCCGGCCTGCAGGGCAAGGGGCGCGCTGCGGGCGGTGTAACTGCCGACCCAAACGATCCCGCCGTTCGCGCCGGCATGCTGGCCTTTCGCGACGTTTTGCAAAAAGGCGGCCAACCTATCATTCTGGTCAGCAATGCATCCCTGAAATTCGGCAGCCTGATGGCACCCTTTGGCGGCAATAACGGGGTCGAGACCTGGTCCAGCACCTCGTATCAGACGGTATCCTTGCGCGGCGGTGTCATGGTTGCCACGCGTGGGTTTGGCCCCGACCTTATGTCATCCGTCGCCCCCGGCATCGCCATCATTGCTGGGGGCAAAGGTACGACCCAGCGCCGCTACAGCTATCTTGACGGGGCCGATCAGCCGCAAACGCTGGAATTCACCTGCACGCTGGCCGCAGCGGGCCGCGAATCAATCGAGGTGATGGCTCTGTCCTTTGCCACCCGCAAAGTGACCGAGGCTTGCGCGGGCCCGGCCGCAACCTTTACCAACGAATACTGGTTCGACGGCAGCACAAAGTTGCGGCAGTCCAAACAGTTTCTTGCACCCGGTTTGGCCATTATGATGATCCAAAAGGTTATTGACTAACCTTCAGAAATGAAGCTTCCTTAGTCCAAGAAATAGTGTTACCCAACAGCAGCCCTAATTGAATTGGAGACTGAACATGAACAAAATCGCCCTCGCCGCCGCTCTGTCGGTTGCCGCTTCTTACGCATTCGCTGGTGGCATGGATCAGCCTTTTATGGAACCTGCGGCCGCCCTCGCCCCAGGCGGCACCGCAGCCGTTGCTGGCGAAACTGTCGTGATTGCTGGCCAAACTTATACTTACACCATCGCTAGCGGGTTGCTGTTGATTGCCCTGCTCGCCAGCAGTGGCGGTGACGGTGAGGGCCCCGCGGCCCCGGCCGCTACCACGAACTAACATCGGGAAGTGTTCGCAGTCAGAATTAAGTGAATACAGGCGTGCTGCGGCGCGCTTGTTTTTCATCGACGCGGTGTCATGATAGGCCGTTTAATCTCGCCAGATCTTTCGGCCTTTGCCCTGCGACTTTACCGGCGTACCGAACACGCTGAATTGGATCTGATTGCCGCTGGGGTAGCCTTTTACGGCTTTCTTGCGATGTTTCCGGCAGTCGCCGCGATCATCGCCATCTTTGGTCTTGCGCTCGACCCCTCTGTGATCCGCACGCAGATGGAACTGCTCAAGGGTTTCATCCCGAACGAGGCTTATACCCTGTTGTTGTCGCAGGTCGCGGGGTTGCTGGCGGTTCGTGGGCCGCAATTGGGCTGGACGACATTTCTGTCGACCATTCTGGCCCTGTGGTCGGCACGGGCGGGGGTCGCCGCGCTGATCCGGGGGTTGAACGCCATTCACCATCTGCCCAACAGACCGGGTGGTCATCACCAGTTGCGTGCCATTCTTGTGACATTGATCCTGATCTCGCTGGCCCTGGCCGCCATGATCGTTACGGTTGTTGCCCCGTTTCTGATCAACCTGCTGCCGCTGGATCTGGATGCCGTGTTCTGGTTGCATTACGCCAACCTGGGCCTGGGTGTGCTGCTGTTGGTGTTGTGCATCGGCATCGCCTACCGTGCGGGGCCCAATTACAATGGCAAGCGTCCGCCCTTTATCAGTTGGGGCCTGCTGCTGGCCGTTGTTCTGTGGGCGGCCGCCGCGCGCGGTTTCATGATCTATCTGGCCAATTTTCCGTCGTACAACCGGGTCTATGGCTCGATCGGTGCCGTGGTGATCTTGCTGATGTGGCTTTATGTCAGCGCCTATTCCGTGCTGCTGGGCGCGGCTTTTGACGCCGAACGCCACCGCCGCCGTCGGTAGAGCAGATTGCACGCATTCAGGCTCAGATTGAGTGCAATCCGCTCTGGCTGTCGCTAGTAATCACGCTGCAAAAAGATGCCGACGCCGGTCTGCTGGTCTGAATCGACC
>JBAXXO010000245.1:0-4934 GCA_037127855.1 Alphaproteobacteria bacterium | reverse complement strand
TGGGATTGGCCACCTCGACCCGAATAGGCGTGACCGATTCGCGGATGCTGGCATCGCAGGATCTTAAAGCAAACTGCCCTGCAGTCCAAATGACGACGGGTTGGGCGGCTGCTTGGGCTGCGGTGGCGTCTTGCCCTGTCTTGCCGCGGCGGCGTTCTGGCCTATACTGCGGCCAAATCAGTCGGGGGGACGGAATGAAACGGTCGCGTATCAATGAGATCATGGCAGCAGCGGATGAAATGATCCGGCATCACGGATTTGTCCTGCCGCCCTTTGCCTATTGGAGCCCGGACGCGTTCAAAGCCAATGCCAGCAAGGCTCGGCGTGTGATCGAGGGGCGCTGTGGCTGGGATATCACCGACTATGGCCAGGGTCGCTATGATGAGATGGGGCTTTTCTTGTTCACCCTGCGCAACGGGTCGCTGGCCGATCTGAAGCGGGGCGGGGGGATGTGCTATGCCGAAAAGCTGCTGATCAGCCGGCAGGATCAACTGTCGCCCATGCATACCCATTTCATCAAGGCCGAGGATATCATCAACCGGGGTGGTGCGACCTTGATCGTCGAGTTGTTCGGATCCGACGACAAGGGCAATTGGGCCGAGGACAAGGGCGGTCTGGTGCGCTGTGATGGCATCGACGTGGCCTATCAGCCGGGGCAAAAGCTGCGGCTGGCACCCGGTGAAAGCGTGACCTTGATGCCCGGAGACTGGCATGCCTTTTGGGGCGAGGGTGGTGATGTTCTGATTGGCGAAGTCTCGACCGTCAATGATGACGTGACCGACAATATCTTTCGCGAGCCGATCGGCCGTTTTGCTGAGATCGAGGAAGATGTCGCCCCGACCCATCTGCTGGTCAGTGATTACGAGGCCCGGCTGGCCTGAAGGGTCGCACGGGCGAGATTCCAAGAAAACCATTTTTAATCAATGGTTTGCACATTCTGGAGCCAAGTTTAGACTTTTGCTTCACAACTTCTGGCAGAGGTTCGGCGGATTTTCCACTGGTTCGCCCGAAGCTGGACAGACGGTCGCCAATAGGTCGCAGCCGGGCGCGCACCCGATCCGGGTCAGATCGGATGGTGGCCGCCGTCGGCTACCGGGGTTACCAGGTCTGGGGGAGTCGAGACATTCACCGTTGCGGGTTCTGAGGCGCGGGGTGATGTCTTGCTCTTCTTGGACGAAGCCTTCTTGGCCGGAACCTTGGGCGGCACGTTCAGCCCGGACGGGAATTGACCGTTTTCGGTCAGAACGATGACATGGGTGCCGTCGGGCACGCGGTTGTACAGGTCCATTACGTCCTGATTGATCATGCGGATACAGCCCGAAGAGGCATTGTGACCGATGCTTTCCCATTCGGGCGTGCCGTGGATGCGGTAGCCGTAATCGATGCCATCGGTCTTGAGATAGAGCGCGCGGGCGCCAAGCGGGTTGGTAAGGCCGCCGGGTTGACCGATATCGCGGTACTTTTCCAGTTCGGGGCGGCGGTCGATCATCTCATGCGGCGGGATCCATTTCGGCCAGGTCGTGCGACCGACGATATCCGCCTCGCCCGACCAGCCAAACCCAGCGCGGCCCACGGCGATGCCATAGCGCAATGCCGTGTTGTCGCCTGAAACCAGATAGAGATGCCGGGTCGAAGGATCGATTATGATTGTGCCGGCGGGCTGATCCGAGGGATAGTCCACGACCTGACGCTGGTATGCGAGCGGCACCTGTTCAACCGGAATGCCGGGGATCAACTTGCCCTCATCCTCGACGCTGGCATAGTGGGCCGGGTCAATAGCCACTGGGGCGATGGGTGCCATGACCTGCGCCAAAGGTGGGGCGACGGGTTGGACCAGCGGTGGAGTCACCGGCATGGTGCCCATCAACGCAGGGTCCATGTCGCACCCTGAAAGGCCCAGCATCAAGGCGGCGGCTGCAACAATTTTATCAATCGGTAAGTGCATCAGGTCTGCCTTGCAGGGCGCAAATGCGTGCGCCAGGAGTCATGGTTTCATCACTTTCGACTGTGCCCCGGCTGTGGATAAGAGGCAAGATCACTTTTGATCAAAGTGTTGTGCGAAGGTGCCAAAGTAGCGAGAAAAATCCATTTTCGATCTTGCGTCTCATTTAGCTGATCCCTGCCTGACCCGAGGCTTTGCGTTTCAACCCGGTGATGCGGACCACACTGGTGACATGGTTCAGTCGCAAGCGGCGACAGAAATCCTCGAACTCCGCCGGCTTTTGGTCAGGTCATAGTCCTGACAGTGGGAGTGTGGGTCGCGGTAGATGGGCAGCCGCGCCGGTGGGTCGCGGCGGTGTCGATGGGGTCGCGCAGAGTATTGTCATCGGCTGGGGTCTGGGTCGGTTGCGGATATGGGCGCGCGGGCGGTGCACGATCATTGGCATGGCAGGCCGAGGGCGGCGCAGATCTGACGGTCGGGGCGGCGGTTGGGCGTGTCATCGGCGACGGCAAAATTGCCCGACCACGACCAGACCGCCCAGCCAATGCCAAGGGCCGAGGCCGACAGGGATTTGGCACACAGGAAGCGCGCGCGGCTGGCCTTGTCTGCCTCGGTGTCTTCGGCTGTGCGGCGGGCGCCGAATTCGCCCAGCAACAAGCGATTGCGCGGGATGTTGTGCTGATCGGCCCAGGCGGCGGCGATCTGTGCCGCCTTGGCCACGTCGCCGTCGGCGCTGGCGCGGTAGTCGGCAAGGGCGCGGTTCAGGTTGGCCTGCGTGGCGGGGGGATCGGTCTGGAGTCGTTCGGCGGCGGCATATTGCGCGGTGTCGCGGGCAAGATCGCTTGCGATCTGGCCGGTCAGCATGGTGGGCGGATAGGGCAGGTGGTGCAGAACGGTTTCAAGGCCTGTCGTCCAGTCGGCGCCCTGATGGGTGAATAGAAACGGCGTGTAGGAGTGAAAGCTGTACAAAAGGTTATCGTCGGGTAGGGGTGTCAGGGCCGCCAGACCTTCGGGGCCACCCCAGCACGCACCTGTCAGGACAAGGGGCAGGTCGGGGGCTAGGCGGCGGGCCTCGGTGTAAAGGGCGATCTGTTGGGCGGGCCATTCGGGTGCTGCATCACCCCAGATGGCGTCGCAGTCATTGGTCGGCTCGTTCATCAGTTCGAGGGCGGTTCGGGTCGGGTCCATGCCGGTCAGGCTGCTGGCGATCTTGCCGATCAGGGCGGTATAGGCGGCAAACAAGGCCGGGTCGGACAGGATGCTTTCCACGCCCCAATCTTCATCTGGGCGTGGAAAGCTGTGCATGTCGATGATGACCTTCATGCCAGAGGCCTGGACCAGGGCAGCAGTAGCGGCGATCTGGGCGATCAAGGCATCCTGACCCACGCCGGGCCCTAGGGCCAGCAGAGGGGCGGGGTCCATCGGCAGGCGGGCAAAGTCATAGCCCTGAACTGGCAAGGCGTTGATGGCGTCGGCGGTGACATGGGCCCGCCAATCGGGATAGTTGTCCAGAAAGCCCGGGGTGGCGATCATGTCGCGGACATCCATCCAGCGGACCCAGATGTCGAAGTTGAGGCCGCGCCTGGGCTGAAACTGGTCGGCGGCGGATTGTGCCTGCGTTGCAACTGGGGCGGTCGTGGTCGCAATGCACAGCAGCAGCGCGGCCGGGCGGATCATGTCACCCTGGCCCGGCGCTTGTATTCGGGTCGGTCCCAACTGTTGTCGGCCATGAGGCGCGACAGGGTCCGTATGGCGGCGTCGACGTCGGTCGCGTCGATGAACAGCGGCGTGAAGCCAAAGCGCAGGATGTCGGGGGCGCGGAAATCGCCGATGACGCCGCCGGCGATCAGGGCCTGCATGATGGCATAGCCCTCGGGGTGGCGGAATGACACCTGAGAGCCGCGCTGTTCATGGCCGCGGGGGGTCACGAGGGTCAGTGTGGGACAGGCGGCCTCGACCCCGGCGATGAACTGGTCGGTCAGGGCCAGCGAGGCATGGCGCAGGTCGTGGATGTCGACCTGATCCCAGATGTCGAGCGCGGCTTCGAGGGCGGCGAGTTGCAGAACCGGGGGAGTGCCGACGCGCATCCGCTCGATGCCGGCACCGGGGCGGTAATCGGGATCAAAGGCAAATGGAGCGTCGTGGCCAAGCCAGCCTGACAAGGCCGGGCGGACTTGTGTGGCATGGCGGGGGGCGACATAGATGAAGGCCGGGCCGCCGGGGCCGGAATTGAGGTATTTGTAGCTGCAACCAACGGCGAAATCGGCCCCTGCCGCCGACAGATCGACAGGCAGGGCCCCGGCGGAATGGGCCAAGTCCCAGATCGTCAGCGCGCCGCAGTCATGGGCGCGGGCGGTGAGGGTGGCCATGTCATGCTTGCGACCGGTGCGGTAATCGACCTCGGTGATCAGGGTGACTGCGACGTTGTCGTCGATGGCGTCCAGAACGTCCTCGGGGGCGACGGTCTTTAGCGCATAATCAGGGCCCAGGGTCTGGCACAGCCCCTGGGCCATATAAAGGTCGGAGGGAAAGTTGCCGGTGTCAGACAGAATCGTCTTGCGGCCGGGAGTCATCGCAAGGGCCGAAGCCAGGGCCTGATAGACCTTGATCGACAGAGTGTCACCCATCACGACATGCCCGGCCTCGGCGCCGATCAACCGGCCCACGCGGTCGCCCACGCGGGTCGGCTGATCCATCCAGCCCGCCTTGTTCCAGCCGGTGATCAGCATATCACCCCATTCGGCCTGCAAGACCCGCGCCACGCGGGCGGGCGCTGCAAAGGGCAGTGGACCCAGCGAATTGCCGTCCAGATAGATCACGCCCTTGGGCAGGTGGAACAGCGCCTTGGTCGCGGCGAAATCGGTTTTCATGAAGCCTCCGTTTTGGGCAGAGTGCCCCAGGGGGACGGCAGGGGCAAGCAATGGTGGATTTTGATGACATCGCTAAGATTCGTCATATTGGTCACTGCAGCAAAGGTAAGTGCCGGTCTTAT
>JBAXXO010000244.1:0-4937 GCA_037127855.1 Alphaproteobacteria bacterium | reverse complement strand
CTAAGCCGTCAGTCAGACCCCGTGCCAGCCTGATCCGGACGGGTCTTGGATGGATTTGCTTACCCTTTCGGGCCAGCGGGCCGGGCCGAAAGGGTAAGGGGGTTGTTCAGCAGAGCGCTGCGTCGCAGCGCGCGCAGGTCGCGGGGTTCTTATGGGTGCCGACATCGGGCAGCACCTTCCAGCACCGCTCGCATTTCTCGCCGATGGCGCGTTCAAAGACCACGCCGACGCCTGGAACCTCGGGCAGGCGAAAGGCTTCGGGCGGGGCATCGTCACCGGTGATCTGAACGTCTGACGTGATGCAAAGATCGGCAAAATCGACCGATTTCAGCGCCGCGAGAATGGCCGTATCCGCCACATGCACCACGGGGGCCGCCTCGAGCGAGGCGCCGATGACCTTGGCGGTGCGCTGGATTTCCAGAGCCCCGGTCACGGCACGGCGGGTGGCACGAATCCCGTCCCATTTGGCGGCAAGGGCGTGGTTCAGCCACCCCTTGGGTGTGGGCGGCATGTCTTGCAGGTGGACGGAACTGTCGTCACCTGGGAAGCGGCACAGCCAGACCTCCTCCATCGTGAACACCAAAACCGGGGCCAGCCAGGTGGTCAGGCGGTGGAACAGCAGGTCCAGAACGGTGCGCGCGGCGCGGCGGGTCGGCGCGGTCGGGGCGTCGCAATACAGGCTGTCCTTGCGGATGTCGAAATAAACCGCCGACAAGTCGGTGGTGGCAAAGGTAAACAACTTTTGAAAGACGCCCTGAAAATCGTAGTGGGCATAGCCTGCCCGGACCTCGGCATCCAGTTCGGCAAGGCGGTGCAGCACCCATTGTTCGAGTTCGGGCATGTCGGCGGGTGCGACACGTTCGGCGTCGGTAAAGTCTTTCAGGTTGCCCAGCAAAAAGCGCATGGTGTTGCGCAGACGGCGATAGCTGTCGGCGGTGCCTTTCAGGATCTCTTTCCCGATGCGCAGATCCACGGTGTAATCGGCCTGCGCCACCCACAGACGCAAAATATCGGCGCCATATTCGTCAATCACCGCTTGCGGGGCCACTGTGTTGCCCAGCGATTTGGACATCTTCATGCCCTTTTCATCCAGCGTGAAGCCATGGGTCAGCACACCGCGATAAGGGGCGCGGCCCTTGGTGCCGCAGGCCTGCAGCATCGAGGAATGGAACCAGCCGCGATGCTGGTCGGTCCCCTCGAGATAGAGGTCGGCGACACCGTCCGGCGATCCGTCCGCCCGGTCGCGCAGCACAAAGGCATGGGTAGAGCCCGAGTCGAACCAGACGTCCAGCACATCATCGACCTTGTCATACTCTGATGGATCGACGATTCCTTGCAGAACGCTTTCCTTGAAGCCTTGCTCAAACCAGATATCCGCGCTGTCGGCCTCAAACGCGGCCCTGATGCGGTCGTTGACCTGATCGTTGCGCAACAAAAAGTCGGGGTCGGACGGCAGGGCACCCTTTTTGGTAAAGCAGGTCAATGGCACGCCCCAGGCGCGTTGGCGCGACAGCACCCAGTCGGGCCGCGCCTCGATCATCGAATGCAGGCGGTTGCGCCCGGTGACCGGGGTCCAGGTCACCAGTTGGTTGATCGAGGTCAGCGCCCGTTTGCGGATGGTGTTGCCATAGGTGCCAAAGCCGTCGTCCAGCGGTTTGTCGATGGCCACAAACCATTGCGGGGTGTTGCGATAGATCAGCGGGGCTTTCGATCGCCAGGAATGCGGGTAGGAATGCTTGATCTTGCCCTTGGCGAACAGTGCGCCGCTATAGGCCAGCTGCTTGATGACAGCGACATTGGCCGGACCTTCCTTGCCATCGGGCGTGATGATCGCCTGACCGCCGAACAGCGGCAGCGATGACCGATAGGTGCCATCGGGTTCAATGTTATAGGTCATCGGAAGGCCGAATTTCAGGCCCATCTGATAGTCGTCATCGCCATGGCTTGGGGCGGTATGGACAAAGCCGGTGCCGGCATCGTCGGTCACATGATCGCCGGGCAGCAGGGGCACCGTGTAATCCCATTCGCCCTGACCGCCCTCGATGCCGCGAAAGGGATGTGCGCAGGTCATGGCAGCAAGATCGGCGGCGCTGACATCGCACAGCCGGCGGAGCATCTCGGGGCCGGAGAGTTTGGCGGCGGCAAAGCACGCCTCGGCCAGGGCGTCGGCGAGGATGACGCGTTCGCCGATCGTTGCGGTACTGTCGGCGGGGCGGCCAATGATCTCATACAGGCCATAGGCGATGGCGGGGCCAAAGCTGATGGCGCGGTTTTGCGGGATGGTCCATGGCGTGGTGGTCCAGATCACCACGTCTGTCTTGCTGCGGGTGAACAGCGCGTTGCCGGTCAGCACCGGAAAGCGGACCCAGACGGTATGGCTGGTCAGGTCGTGATACTCGACCTCGGCCTCGGCGAGGGCGGTCTTTTCGACCGGTGACCACATGACGGGTTTGGATCCTTGATACAGGCTGCCGTTCATCACGAATTTCATGAATTCGGCGGCAATAACCGCTTCGGCGTGGTAGTTCATTGTCAGGTAAGGGTCGGCCCAGTTGCCAGTGATGCCCAGACGCTTGAATTCTTCGCGCTGGATGTCAACCCAGCCTTCTGCAAAGCGGCGGCATTCGCGGCGGAAATCGACCACGTCAACCGCGTCCTTGTTCAGGCCGCGGGCGCGGTACTGTTCCTCGATCTTCCATTCGATCGGCAGGCCGTGGCAATCCCAGCCCGGCACATAGCGGGCGTCGCGGCCCATCATCTGCTGCGACCTGACGACCATGTCTTTCAGCACCTTGTTCAGGGCATGGCCGATATGCAGATGGCCATTGGCATAGGGCGGGCCGTCATGCAGCACGAAGGGCACGCGCCCCTGCTGCCCGCGCAAGCGGTCATAGATGCCGATGCGATCCCATCGCGCCAGCCAGTCAGGCTCACGTTGCGGCAGGCCTGCGCGCATGGGAAAGTCGGTTTCGGGCAGGAATACAGTGCTGCGGTAGTCAGGGGTGGTGTCGGCCATGGTGGCGTCCTTTGGATGTCACAAGATCGGGGTGCAAAACCAGTCCCGGCGCCTGAGAGGTCAGGTCGCCGGGCCGATAATTCGCAAAGGAGGCGCGGATTTGCAGGTCATGCCCGCCTTATAGGTAGGGGCGGCGATGGGGTAAAGGGACTTGGTGGGGGTCAGGTGGCTTCGGGCGGGCCCGAGGCGCGGCCTGCCCAGCGGTTCAGCCAGGCAAGGCCCGCAAGCGACAGACCGAGGCCGAGAAAGCTGAACACTCGGGTCAGGCCGGTGAGGCCGGAGGCGTCGAGCAGGAACACCTTGGCCACCGTCACCGCGATCACCGCCATGGCCAGTCGCCGCAGCGTTGGCGACCGCCGGGCAATGGCGAGGTACAGCAGCGCTGCCCCCGCCAGCATCAGGGCGATGGTGTAGCTGTAAAGCTCGTATTGCGTGACACCCGGCATGCCCAGCCAGTCGCCGCGCCAGAAGCGGCGAATCTCGAGCCCCGTATACAGCGCCAGCAAGGTGCCGCCGGTGGCCAGCAGCAGCAGGCGGAGCGGGCGGGGGAAGCCTGCGCGGCGGGCGGCCTTGACGAGGATCAGGCCGGGCAAGGCATAGGACAGCGCCAAGGTGTTCAGGATGGCGGGGCCGATCACGCGGGCGCCGGTGCCGTCGGGGGAATGCTGGAACAGGGGGTTCAGCGCGATGGCCGACCAGGCCAGGCCAAGGGCTGCCATGACGCCCGCCACAACCGCCAGCACTTGGCGCAGGCGGCGGAGGGTCGGGCTGAGTTGGGCGCGGTAGGCTTGGGTCAGGGCCAGCACCAGCCACGGCAGCGCAGTCAGCGAGGCGGCGTAGTTCAATTCAAGGCTGGAGGGGCCGGAGAGGCTGGCAAAGGGCACCAGCCAGCGCGACAGCAGCACATTGGCCAGCACCGCTGTCAGCGCCATGGCGGCACTTTCGAGCACGCCGCGGGTCATCACCCGCCCGCGCCCGGCGAGCAGCAGATAGGCCACAACCTCGGCCCCGATGGTGCCGACAAAGGCCACCAGCATCGCCAGCAGGGGGGCCTGCATCGCCCAATCCAAGCCGGGATCGATCAGCAGCCGCCAGGATAGCACGGCGGCACCCAGTTGGATGAACAGGCCCATCTCGCGCAGGTCGTAGCGGCGGTCGAGGGCCGCCGCCACCACCACCAGCACGGCCAGAGCGAGGGTCAGCGCGGTGGTCGAGGTCATCACGAACAAGGCGAGGGCGATCAGCGACAGGGCCGACAGCGTGGCATAGGCCGCGCGGCGGTGATCCTCGCCGTCGCGGGCGGCAAAGCTGGCGGTCAGGGCCACCATCGCCGCCGCCAGCACCATCGCATGCAGCGCCCATGGCCAGGGGCCGATGACGTCGGCGGGGGTCCAGACAAATTCGAGCAGCGCCACCGCGACCGGGGCCATCAGGACGGCGGCAAGGCCATGCACCCGCGCCAATTCGCCGCCACGCAGGGCGCGCCATGCGAAGGCCGCCGACAACAGGCTGGCCATGGCGACCAGCCATGTCATCGTCATCGGGGCCGCCGTTTCGGCGGGCCGGTAAGCGACGGATTGGGCAAAGAAATCGCTGGCCAAGGGGCTAGAGCCCAAGGGTTCGTTGATCAGGCGCGCCCAGAAGGCAGCGCCGGGGATCAGCGCCAGATCGGCCAGCCCACGGGCCGGGGCGCCCCAGACCAACAAGGTAACCCCCATCAGCGCCAAGGCCGCAAAGCACAGCAGATCCTCGGTCGCGGTCATCCCCGACAGGTTCAACAGTGCCACGCTGGAGGCCAGAACCGCGCCCGCGACCAGCCGCACCGGAAACGGCGGCGTGCCGGCTGTGCCACGGCTGACAACGGTTTCGAGCAGGGTGGGGCCGGCTTGATCGGGGGTCAGCGACAGCGGAGGTATGGCGA
>JBAXXO010000243.1:0-4951 GCA_037127855.1 Alphaproteobacteria bacterium | reverse complement strand
ATGAACGGTACAGCACAGGGTCGTCGCTTTCTTTTCCTGCAAGGCCCTCATGGCCCTTTCTTTCGCCGTCTCGGCCAGATGCTGACCCAGGCCGGGGCACAGGTCTGGCGCGTGGGCTTCAACAAAGGTGACCGCGCCTTCTGGCCCGATACCGCCAGCTTCATCCCCTACCGTGGCACGCCCGAGGCGTGGAGTCAGACCCTGCGCGTGATCATCGCCGAAAAGGCCATCACCGACATCGTGCTTTACGGCGACACAAGACCGATCCACGCCGATGCGGTCGGCCTGGCAACCACCCTTGGCTTGACCTTGCATGTGTTCGAAGAGGGGTATCTGCGCCCGCATTGGGTGACCTATGAACGCGGCGGCTCCAATGGCAACTCGCGGCTGATGGACCTGTCGATTGCACGAATGCAGCAGGCGCTTGCCCAATCCGACATGGAACTGCCCGACGCCCCGGCCCATTGGGGCAACATGCGCCAGCACATGTTCTGGGGCGCGCTTTACCACTGGTTCGTCCTGACCGGCTTTTGGCAATACCGCAACTTTCGCCCCCACCGGTCATTGACCGCGAGGCAAGAGTTTCTGTTGTACTGCAAACGCCTTGTCTTGTTGCCCTATCACCACCTTGGCCGCCTGGCCGCCACATGGCGCCTTCAGAATGACAGTGCCCCCTATCACCTTGTGCTGCTGCAACTGGAACACGATGCCAGTTTTCAGATGCATTCGCCCTTCGCCACGATGACCGAATTTCTGAGCCTTGTGGTCGAGGGCTTCGCCAAAGGGGCCGCACCACACCATCAACTGGTGTTCAAGGCCCACCCGCTGGAGGATGGCCGTGTCCCCGTCGCCCGCGAAATCCGCCGCCTGGCCACCCTGCACGGCTTGCAAGACCGCGTGCATTTCATTCAGGGCGGCAAACTCGCCCGCCTCTTGAACCACGCCCGCAGCGCCGTCACCGTCAACTCCACCGCCGCCCAACAGGTGCTATGGCGCGGCCTGCCGCTCAAGGTCTTCGGGGCCGCCGTCTATGCCAAACCCGAATTTGTCTCGGCCCGGCCGCTGCCCGATTTTTTCGCCCACCCCACCCGTCCCGACAGCCGCGCCTATCGCGACTACCGCCATTACCTGCTGGAAACCTCGCAAGTTCCCGGCAGTTTCTATTCGACATTGGGGCGGCGCGCGCTGCTGCGCCAAGTCGTCGACATCATGTTGCAGCCCGAGGATCCCTATGACGCGCTGACATCGGGCAACGCGACACCGAGGCAACAGTTGCGTGTCGTGAAATGAACGCCGCAATCGGCGCTTTCAATTTGTAAAGCCATTGCGTAGGTTTCGGGCCAAAACTTGAGGCAAACTCCAGTTGAAGGAGCCCGGGCAGTGTCGATACTTCTTTCAAGGGGCGCGTCAGCGCTGTCCCTTTTGGCGATCTTGATGGGAACCGTGTCTTGCGGCCTGCCTCGTTCCGGACCGAACAAGGCCGAAATCTTTCAGGGCTCGGTGCAGAATGGCGGCGATGCCTTTATCGTCTCGGTCAATTCGCGGGTGACGCGCGCAACCTCTGTCGTGCCGGCGCTGGGCTTCTCGTCCAACTTTTCCAATACTGGGGTGATGGCCTCGGATGTGATCGCACCCGGCGATGTGCTGGGGCTGACCGTGTTTGAAAACGTCAAGGATGACCCGTTGCTGGGTAATACCGGCCAAAGGGTCTCTACCCTCAATCAGGTTCAGGTCGATGGCCAAGGCTTCATCTTTGTGCCCTATGCTGGACGGATCAAGGCCGCAGGCGAGACGCCCGAGGCCGTCCGCGACGCCGTCACTCGCAAGCTAGACCCGCAAACCCCCGACCCGCAGGTGTCCGTTGTGCGGGCTGCGGGCCTTGGCTCGACCGTCACTGTCGCCGGTGCCGTCGCCGCGCAGGGCAACTACCCGATCGAGGCTGCAACCCGAACTCTGACTGCCATGCTGTCCAAAGCAGGCGGTGCCGCCATTCCGCCAACCGTCGCGGTGGTGCGTGTCACCCGTGGGTCGCGCTCCGAACGGGTCTGGCTCGAGGATCTGTATGCCAACCCCTCGCTCGACATCGCCCTGCGCCCCGGCGATCAGATTGTCGTAGAACAGGACAGCCGAACCTTCGTGGCGCTTGGCGCCACCGGCGAACAAAAGCGCATCCCCTTCACCACGCAAAGCCTGTCCGCACTCGAGGCGATTGCCACCGTGGGCGGTCTGAACTCCAACCTCGCGGACCCGACCGGTGTGTTCGTACTGCGCAACGAACCCGCCGACATCGCAAATGCCGTCCTCGGCCGCACCGATCTGCAAGGCGCGCAGCGCATGGCCTATGTGCTGGACCTGACCCAACCCACAGGCTTGTTCGAGGCGCGCGACTTCCTGATCCGTGACGGCGATACGGTCTATGTCACCGAAGCGCCCTATGTGGAATGGATCAAGACCCTCAGCGCCATCAACGGCTCGGCCGGCGCGGCCAACACGCTGTCCAACACGGCCGGCAATTTGTGACTCCGGCCTGACAACCATGCCCGGCGCAAACCCAACCGGCGCAGGCCAAACTGGCGCAGACCCTCTGCCCCAGCGGCTGTTTCACTACACTTTGGGCTTCCTGCGCCAAACCCGCCTGCGCCGCATCCTGCAACTGGCAGGCCACGACCTGTGCCTCGGCTTGCCGGGACCCGATGACGGCGTCGTGGTCTGGGGCCGCTCGCCCTATGCCGCACGCGGCGAGGCGGTGGCGCAGCGCCGTAAGGTGCCCCTGATCCGGATCGAGGATGCTTTCCTGCGCTCGCTGCGCCCGGGCCGCCTGGGCGATGCCCCCATCGGCCTGATGCTGGACCGACATGGCGTGCATTTCGACAGTTCGACCCCCTCGGACCTTGAGCTTATCCTTGCCCGCGACCCGTTGGACGACGCCAGCCTGCTCGTTCGCGCCCGCGACGGCATCGCCCGCCTGCAAACGCTGGACCTGTCGAAATACAACCTTCATGACGGCTCGGCCGCTCCCAAACCCGGCTATGTGCTGGTCATCGATCAGACATTCGGCGACGCCTCGATTTCCCATGCCGCAGCCTCGGCCGCCAGCTTTGCCGAAATGCTGGTTCTGGCCCAAACCGAACACCCGTCCGCCCGCATCGTGATCAAGACCCATCCCGAAACCCAGTCCGGCCTGCGCCAAGGTCACTTTGACCAAAGCCACGCGCAGCAAGGCCAGGGCCGCATCTCGCTGTGCACCACACCCGTCTCACCATGGCGGCTTCTGCAAGGCGCAATCGCTGTCTACACAGTTTCCTCTCACATGGGATTCGAGGCGATCATGGCGGGCCACCGCCCCGTGGTCCTCGGCCAACCTTGCTACATGGGCTGGGGCCTGACAGATGACCGCAACCCGCTGCCCCGCCGCAAGCGCCGCCTGACCCGTACGCAACTTTTCGCCGCCGCCATGATCCTGGCCCCGATCTGGTACGATCCCTGCCGCGACCGGTTGTGCAACCTGGAACAGGCCGTGGATCAATTGGAGGCCGAAACCCGCGCCCTGCGTCAAGACCGCAACGGCCATGTCGCCACCGGCATGCGCCTGTGGAAACGCGCCCGCCTGCAGCAGGTGTTCGGCCAACAAAAACCTGTCCTCTTTGTGTCTGACCCCATCCGCGCCGCCGAAACCGCCGCCCGCACCCATCGCAGCCTGCTGGTCTGGGCGACCAAAACCCCCGCCACTTTTCAATCGATCCAAATCGAAGATGGCTTCCTGCGCTCTCGCGGTCTCGGCGCCAACCTGATCCCGCCGCTCAGCCTGGTCACTGACGACCTTGGCATCTATTATGACCCGACCCATGAAAGCCGCCTCGAACACCTGATCCGCGCCCCCCTCCCCCCCGGCGGCCAGTCCCGAACCGAGGCGCTGACAAAAACCGTGATCACCGGGCGGCTTAGTAAATACAACTTGTCGGGCACAATGCCCAACCTGCCCCCCGGCCACCGTATCCTTGTGGCGGGACAGGTCGAAGATGACGCCTCCCTCCGCCTTGGCACCAGCCATACTGGCACGAACCTTGCCCTGCTTCAGGCCGCACGCGCGGCGAACCCCGATGCCATCCTCATCTACAATCCGCAGCCGGACGTCTAATCCGGCTTGCGCCCCGGAGCACTGCCCGCCCCCCCTGCCAACAATCATCCTGTGCACGCTGCCCTTGCCGATGTCGTGGCCACCCGCGCCGACCCGATCGCCCTGATCGAGGCCTGCGACGAGATCTGGACAATGACCTCCCTCCTCGGATTCGAGGCGCTTTTGCGCGGCAAAAAGGTCACCTGCCTCGGGGCCCCCTTCTACGCCGGTTGGGGCCTGACAACCGATCTTGGTCCCGTGCCCTCTCGCCGTCTGCGCGCCGCCGACGGGCACCCACTGCCGCGACCGACCCTGACACAACTGACCTATGCCACCCTGATCGCCTATCCCCGCTATTATGACCCGGTCTCGCACCTCCCCTGCCCACCCGAGGTGGCTGTGCACCGACTGGTTACCGACACGATCCAACGGCCCAGCCTCGCCCTGCGAATGCTCGCCAGGGCCCAAGGTGCCCTTGCCAGCCGTGCCAGCCTCTGGCGCTGACCTGCAGGCCTGGCCAAACCCACAGGGGCCTGATGCTCACCTTCAGGGGGTCCTCTGATGACCGTCCCTAACCGCCCTCAACTGACATCTTTCAGAAGGCTTGATATGGGTCGAATAAATTGCACGCCTACTCAATGCTTTTCGATGTGATGATTTGATGAGTGCGGGACGAGACTTGTGTGAAACGGGGTTTCCCAAGGTTGGCACATTCTGAATCAACCGTAGGGGCGGGTGCGGCGGCCAGTCTCCATGACAAAACCCATATCCATGGACATCTAGAGCGAGTCGCGTTCAATCAGGTTCACCTGATTGAACGCAACTCGCAACATT
>JBAXXO010000242.1:0-4979 GCA_037127855.1 Alphaproteobacteria bacterium | reverse complement strand
GCGTCAGTGTGATGGGCGGTGGCGACCTTGTCGCGGATCTTGTCCAGCGGCACCGGCGTGGGGGGCACGGTCGCGTCCAGCCGCAGCGCGACAAGGCCGCCATCGGTCAGTGAGATCGCCTCGGGGTAGTCGCCGGTTGCCAGTTTGTCTGCGGCGTTGGCAAAAGCGCGGTCTGCTGCGACGGGATCATTGTCATCGGCGCCGGCGGCGTAGTCGATGGTGATCAGGGTCATGGCATGTTCCTTGACCAGATCTTCCAGCGTGGCACCGCCGGCAAGGGCATCCTCGATCGCCGAGGTTTGATCGGCGATGGCCTTGACGGCGGCCTTGGTCTGCAACTCGGTTTGCAACTGGGTCTGGACATCGGCCAGTTTGGTATCCTGCGCGGGCAGAATGGCGTTCATGCGGAACAAAGCCGGGCCAAGATTGCTGTTCAGCGGCCCGACCACGCCCGGTGCCGTCAAGGCAAAGACGGCCGCACCGGCCTCGCCGAGATCCGGCTTGCTGACATCGCCCAGGTCGATGGCCGTCAGGTCCAGCCCGCGCTCGGTGACCAGCGTTTCAAAAGGGGTGCCGGCGTCAAGTCTGGCCTTGGCCGCCTGCGCCTCGGCCTCGGTCGGATAGACCAGCCTTTCGACCAAGCGTTTTTCGGGGATGACATAGTCGGCCTTGCGGCTGTCATAAAGCGCCTGAATGTCGGCCTGTGCGACCTGCATCGTCGGGGCCAGATCGGCGGGGCGCAGGGTGGCATAGGTGATGCGCTTGGCCTCGGGGCGGGTAAAGGTTGCGAGGTTGGCGTCGTAGAAGGCTTTCACATCGCTGTCTGTGGCGGCGGCGATGGGGGTGGGCAGGGTCGCCTCGGTCATGCGCAGCAGGGTGAAGCTGCGCTGTTCGGCGGCATGGGTATATAGGGTGTCGGTCAGCGCGACCGGTGCTGTGATGCCGCCGACGACGGAAGATTGCAGGACAGTGCGGGCGATGTCGGCGCGCAGCGCGGCCTCGTAATCCTTGACCGTCATGTTGTTCTGTTCGAGCAGGCGGCGGTAGGTTGCGGCGTCGAATTTGCCGGTCGGGTCCTGAAAACTTTTGTCAGAGGCGACGCGGGTTGCGACAGCCGCATCGCCGACAGACAGGCCGACGCGCTGGGCTTCGTTATCCAGTGCCGCATTGGCGATCAGGCCGGACAGTACCTGCTGGTCGAGGCCGAACAGTTGCGCCTCTTTCAGGCCGAGCGGTTGGCCGAACTGGCGCGACAGGGCGTTGATCTGGTTGCGCAAGGCGCGGGCATAGGTGGTGACGGGAATCTCCTGGTCGCCGACCGAACCGATGGCGGTGACCGAGCGGCCAAAGTTGGTGACGCCAAAGCCGCCGAGGCCGGTGATCAGCATGGCCATCAGAACCCAGACCAGCATCGAGCTTTGGACTTTGCCGGTTTTCTTTTTGGTGATTTCTTCATCGGTCGACATGGTGGCTCCAAGGCTGAATTGGCGTCTGTCTATGATGAAAGGCCGCGCTGGGCAAGATAGCGAGGGTTACAGGGTCAGGTGGGACAGGCGCGCGAACACCGTATCTATGCCGGCCTTGTCGACATTGGCAAAGGCGATGCGGATCTGGTCGTGGCCAAGGCCCGGTGGCTGGAACATGGTGCCGGGCAGCATCAGCAATCCCGCCCTTGTGACCAGGTCCTTGCACAGTTCGTCCGAGGCCACGGGATAGGGATGCGCCACATAGGCAAAATAGGCACCGCAACCCAATAGCCGCCAGTCAGGCAGGGCGGCAAAGCCTTGCACCATCGCAGCACGGCGGGCCAGAATCTCGTCCCGCTCGCCCGCGACCCATTGCGTCAGGTTCTGCAACCCCCACAAAGCCGCGATCTGGCCCAGTTGGCTGGGGCAGATCGCCACGGTGTCGAGAAACTTTTCCACCTGCGCCAGCCGGCTTTCAGAGGCCACGACCGCGCCGACGCGGTGACCGGTCAGGCGGTAGGCCTTGGAAAAGGAATAGAGGTGGATGAAGGTATCGGGCCAGTTGGCATTGGTGAACAGGTCGTGGGGCCGCCCGCTGCGGCTGTCAAAATCGCGGTAGGTTTCATCCACGATCAGCGCCAGACCGCGGTCGCGCGCCAAATCGTGAAAGGCGGCAAGGGTTGCGGCGGGGTATTCGACGCCGCCCGGATTGTTGGGCGACACCAGCACGATGGCGCGGGTGCGCGGCGTGATCAGGGCGGCTGCGGTTTCGGCGTCAGGGATCAGGCCCAGGCCGGTCACCAGCGGCACGGTGACCACGCTCTGCATGTCAAGCCACATCTTGTGGTTGAAATACCACGGCGTGGGCAGGATCACCTCATCGCCTGCACCGGCCAAGGTCGACAAGACGGCGCAAAAGGCCTGATTGCAGCCTTGGGTAATGGCGACCTGCGCGGGCTGGACTATTCCACCGTAAGAGGCCGACCATTGCGCGGCAATCTCGGCGCGCAGGGCCGGCAGGCCAAGGACGGGGCCGTAAAGATGGGCGTCGGGGTTGTTCAGCGCGGCATCCGCGATGGCCTGACGCAGGCCCAGATGCGGCGTGTTGACGGGTGCCGCCTGCGAGATGTTGATCAGCGGGCGGTCCGGCGGAAAGGTCACACCGGCCAGCCAGCGCCGCGCCTCCATCACCGGGGGTGGAAAGGTGGCGGCCATGGCGGGGTTAAGGGGGTGGGTCATGGCGGTTCCTTGGATCAGGGGGCGTCTGGTGTGGCAATCTGACGGGGTTGGCAGGGTGCAGGGCCTATGGGGTGGCCACAGTGCGGGACTGCGCCAGTTTCAGCATGTTCCATTCGCGGAAGACCAGCACGATCATGACCGAGTCAAGACAGGCCAGCGCCAGCAGCACCAGCGACCCTTGGGTGACATACTCGGTCGCTTGATAGATCACGAAGCCGGCCAATATGACCATCGCGGCGGGATAGGCCCAAAGGATGCGCCGGGCCAGCATGATCACCATCGCGAATTTCAGGCCGCCATGCGCCAGCAGATAGATCGCGTAAAAATGCTGGACATGGACGGGAAACACATCCGCCAGATGCTGGAACCACTGGGCCATGGCTTCGTTCGGGTTCTGGGTCAGTTGATGATGCGTCAGCCATGCCCACACGTTCAGCAGCAGGCCATGCGGGGTCAGCAGCAGGCCAAGGCCCGACAAGGTCTCGCCCGCCGCGAAGGCACCCTTGATCACCAGACTGGCCTCGAACAGCCAATGCAGCCATTTCGACAGCGTGCCATAGGGATTGACGATCATCCTCAATCCTGACCACGGTAGGGTTGAACATACTGCAACGCCATGTCCCAAGGAAAGAAGATCCAGGTGTCTTGCGACACCTCGGTGATATAGCTGTCGACCATGGGCTTGCCCGAGGGTTTGGCATAGACGGTGGCGAAATGCGCCTTTGGATACAGGCGGCGCACCAACTCCAGCGTTTTGCCCGTATCGACCAGATCGTCCACGATCAAGATCCCCGTCCCATCGCCCATCAGTTCGGCCTGTGGTGATTTGGTCACCACCGCCTCGGCGGCCTGTGCTTGATGGCTATAGCTCTTGACCGAGATGGTGTCGACGACGCGGATATCAAGCTCGCGGCTGACGATCATGGCGGGCACCAGCCCACCGCGCGTGATGCCGACCACGGCGCGCCAAGCCCCGGCATCGGGGCCCTTGCCGTCCAGCCGCCATGCCAGCGCACGGGCGTCGCGATGAATCTGGTCCCAAGAGACGTGAAAGCCTTTTTCATGCGGCAGGCGGTCGGTCATTTTGATCCTCGGATGCGCGTTGCTCGGGTCAGGGCTGGTCAGGACTGGTGACGTAAGGTCAGGGCGCTCTTGTCGCCCAGAATGGCCAGCATGCCGCCGAAGCCCCGGTCGACCACGATTTTCAGTTTGATGTACACGGCTTTGGTGAGATTGAACGAAAAGATGCGTGCCACGAGGGTGTTCCAGGTGGTTTCATTCGCAAACACCACCACCAGCAAGACCGCAGGGCCAGGGCTGATTGCCACCATCAAATGCAAGAAGACCTGCGTCATTCCTTGCGGCCCGTCACGACGTCGATATCGGGCGCATCGACCGCCTTCATGCCCACCACATGATAGCCCGCGTCGACATGCAGGCATTCGCCTGTCGTGCCCGAACCAAGGTCGGACAGCAGGTAGAGGGCGGCCTTGCCCACCTCTTCTTGCGTGACATTGCGCCGCAGGGGCGAGTTCAACTCGTTCCATTTCATGATGTAACGGAAATCGCCGATGCCGGACGCCGCCAAGGTCTTGATCGGCCCGGCAGAGATGGCGTTGCAGCGAATGCCGTCTTTGCCCAAATCCTCGGCGATGTATTGCACCGAGGATTCAAGGGCGGCCTTGGCCAGACCCATGACGTTGTAATGCGGCATGACCTTTTCAGCGCCGTAATAAGTCAGGGTCAAGAGCGACCCGCCGTCCGGCATCAGGGCCGCAGCACGGCGGGCGACGGCGGTAAAGGAGTAGACGGAAATATCCATTGTCATCAGAAAGTTGGCACGGCCCGTGTCGACATAGCGGCCACGCAACTCGGCCTTGTCGGAAAAGCCTATGGCATGGACCAGAAAGTCGATCTTGCCCCAATGCGCGCCCAGATGGGCAAAGAGCGCATCCATCGAGGCTTCGTCGGACACGTCACATTCCAGCATTTGCGACATGCCGATCGAGGCGATCAGGGGTTCGACCCGCTTTTTCAACGCCTCACCCTGATAAGAGAAGGCCATCTCGGCACCATGTTCGGCGAGCGTGCGGGCGATGCCCCAGGCAATGGACTTGTCATTGGCCAGCCCCATGATCAGACCGCGCTTGCCTTGCATAAGTCCGGTTGACATTCGTGCGACCTCACCCTGTTTGTTAACGACGGGTTTAGGCGATTGGGCCGCTGGCTTCAAGACGCGGCGCGACCGGGGTGATTTGGGGGGCGATATGGGGG
>JBAXXO010000241.1:0-4979 GCA_037127855.1 Alphaproteobacteria bacterium | reverse complement strand
GAACACGTTGCACCCGTTTGTGAAACCCAACCTGATCGGCGATCTGGAACAGTTGAACGATCTGTTGCCGGTTGTTATGCGCCGCTTGTTCGGCAGCTCAACCCTGCAGGCGGGCGTCGTTCAGGAGCGGTCGCATAGCACGAACGCGCGTCAGGTCTGGCGCGAGCATTTCAGGGATAACAGCACCTTCCGCCGGTTTCTTGATATCTATGGTGAGGATTTCGAGGCCTATGGCTATATTCCCGACATCGCGGCAGAGCCGGCCAGCCGAACATTGCCGCTGCAGTTTGACCATAGCCATGATGGGTTGGCAGCACTGGTGCGCTATTGGGCGGCGCCAAATTGGCAAAAGCTGAACGTCCTATCCGACATGATCGCGGCTGATCCCGAAGGGGCGCTGGCGGACTGGATCCTGTCGCAGCGTCTGCTGGGTCTGCAGCGAAACCCAGAGCGGCTGGCCGTTGTGCTGGAGCGTCAGGCGGGACGCATCGCGCAGGGCCCGGCCTATTTGCGACGGATCGCCGCAGAGATGCAGGAAAAGGTGTTCGGTCAGCAAGCACAAGGCTAGGCTGCCGACTTGTAGCGGGACCGCCGCGGCCGCCCGAAAGATCGGACCGCGACTGAAACCCTAGCCGCGCGCGCGCCGCCCGCCGCGACGGCCCGAAGTTGCTGCCGAGGCGGCGGCGGAGGCTTCGGCAAAGGTGGCACCCGCCTCTACCGCCTCGACCACTTTGGCAAAGCGGATCCATTCGCCGCCATTCGCATCGTGGTCCATCAAGAAGTTCGAGGCCCGGATCGCCTCCATCTCGACCTGACGCACCGGGTTCATGATGGCGCTGGTCATGCCCACCCCGATCGCCATCGGCAGGAAAGCCGCGTTGATGCCATGGCGCAGCGGCAGGCCGAACGAGATGTTGGACGCGCCGCAGGTGGTGTTTACACCCAACTCTTCGCGCAGACGCCGGACCAGCGTGTAGACCTGCCGGGCCGCCGACCCCAAGGCCCCGACCGGCATGACAAGCGGGTCGACGACGATATCCTGCGACGGTATGCCATAATCTGCGGCCCGCTCGACGATCTTCTTGGCAACGGCGAAGCGGACATCGGGGTCTTGACTGATGCCGGTGTCGTCGTTCGAGATCGCCACGACCGGGACATTGTATTTCTTGACCAAAGGTAAGATACGTTCCAGCCGGTCTTCTTCGCCAGTGACCGAGTTCAGCAGGGGTCGGCCTTCGCAGATTGAAAGCCCGGCCTCCAGCGCGCCCGGAACAGAACTGTCGATGCACAGGGGCACGTCGACCGTGGCCTGAATGATCTCGATCAGCTTTTTCATTAGCGGCGGTTCGACAAAGTTGTTGTCGGCATAGCGCGGGTCGGTGGCCATCTTGTTGGTGAAGACCGCACCCGAATTCACGTCGAGCACAGTCGCCCCGCAAGCGACCTGTTCGATAGCATCCTTGATGATGGTCTCGAAATTGTCGAGTTCCAGTTCCGCCGCCAGTTTCTTGCGCCCGGTGGGGTTGATGCGTTCGCCAATGACGCAAAAGGGTTCGTCGAAACCGATTATGACGGTTTTGGTTTTGGATTCGATGACGGTGCGGGTCATGTCATTTCCTTATGCATTGGCCGGAACGCCAGCGGCGCCGCCGTTTTCGGTCACCCATTGGGCATTTGTCTTTATACCACCCAGTGGAAAGAAATGGACGTGTTCGATGCCGAAGGCTGGGTTTCTGGCCTTGTGTGCCGCCAGTTCGGCGACGAATTCAGTGGGCTCGTAGGGCATCAAAAGCTTGGTCACATCCATTGCCCGCTTTTGCAGCACGCGCAGCGAGGGGCCGACACCACAGGAAATGGCGAATTTGATTAGGGTTTGCAGTTTGGCGGGCCCTGCGACACCGATATGGACCGGCAGCGTGATCCCCTCGGCAGCCAGTCGGGCGACCCAGGCGATCACTGGCCCGGCATCAAAGCAGAACTGGGTGGCGATGGCCATCTGCGCATCCGAGCGGTTGGCGAAATCGTTCTTCCACTTCAGTGCCTGTAACACGATCCGGTCACCGCCATCCTTGTCGATGTCCTTGTTGCCCTCGGGGTGGCCCGCGACATGCAGCCGTTCAAAGCCATCAAACGCGCCAGTTTCGATCAACTGCATCGAATTGTCGAAATCTCCGGCCGGCGTGTTGACGCCGCCGCCCAGCAGCAAAGCCTGCTTGACCCCCGCTTCGCCCTTGTAGCGCGAAACCCAATCGGCCAGTGTCGCCTTGTCATGGATGATCCGCGCTGGGAAATGTGGCATCACGTCAAAGCCTTCGGCGGCGATGCGCTTGGCGGTGGCGATCATGTCTTGGATCGGCGTCCCCTCGATGTGGGCAATGTAGACGCGGGTGCCACGGGGCAGCAGGGCGCCGAAATTGTCGATTTTTTCAGCGGTGCGCGGCATGACCTCGATCGAGTAACCCTGCAGGAAGGCCTCGGTGGCATGCGGGGCTGGGGCCGGGGCATCGTCGCGGCGGAAGTTGAACAGGGCCATCGGGGCCTCCTTTGTCAGGCGGTTTCCCAGCCTTCGGCGTGGATCAGGGATTTGAGACGGTCCGTGTCATAAGCGGCCTCGAGTTTTGCGGCCTCAGTTGCGGCCACCTCCGCTGGTTCACCCTCAACCATAAAGGGTGTGGCCTTGCGCCATTCGGCCAGATAGGCATCGGCATCCTTGGCGCCGATCCTCATGGCGCAGCGGTCGATGGCCTGTTCGAAACGCTCGGTCAGTTTGACCTTGGAACCCGAGCGGCCCTTGCCGACGATGATCTGCGCGGGAATGTCGCGCCAGTAAACGATGGTGACTTCGGCCATGGTGATTCCCTATTCTCGCCCACCCGGTCTGTTTAGCGTGATTTTCCGACAATCAATGTCGGATTTCGACACGATTGCACGCTGATGCGACCACGTCTTCGCGGTGCAAGCGCCCTTGTGAAGTTCGTTTAACGAGGCTAGCGTAGGCACAACCATGAATGGAGGGCGATGATGACGCCCGAGCGTCCCCTAGGGGCGGACGCGATGCAACTGCCGGTCGAGCCAGCGTCACGCGGCACACGGCGCGCAGACCCGTCGGCCCCTGCCGACCCCGTTTCGGCGCAGTTATATGCCGCGCTGGATCTGGGCACGAATTCTTGCCGGATGCTGATTGCCCAACCGCGGGGCAGTCAGTTCGTCGTGCTGGACAGCTTTTCCAACACCGTGCAACTGGGCGCGGGGCTGGAGGCGTCTGGCCGTTTGAGCCGCGCCTCGATGGGGCGGACCCTGCAAGCTCTGCGCATCTGCCAAAAAAAGATTGAGAAAGCCGGCGTTCGGCGGCTGCGGCTGGTCGCGACCGAGGCCTGTCGCCGTGCCCGCAACGGCCGCGATTTCATGCGACAGATCAAGCGCGAAACCGGGTTGATGGTCGAGATCATCGCCGCCGAAGAGGAGGCGCGGCTCGCGGTGATTTCTTGCGCGCCGCTGGTGCAGACACAGACCGAGCAGCTGCTGGTGGTGGATATCGGCGGCGGCTCGACCGAACTTGTGTGGATCGACCTGTCGGCCGTCATGCCAATTGACCGTCCGCGCGCCATCATGCGGCTGCATGCCGGCTTTCACGCGCAGGGCGAGGGCGACGCGCGGGTGGTGGACTGGATTTCTGTGCCGCTGGGTGTCGCGACGCTGAAGGATCAGTTTGCCGATGTCGACGATGACGCCGCGCGATTTGCTTTGATGTCATGGTTTTTCGAAGAGCATCTGGCAGCGTTCTCGCCCTATAATGCCGCCCAACCCCGCGCGGGGTTTCAGATCATCGGCACCAGCGGCACCATCACCACGGTAGCGGCCTCGTTTCTGGGGTTGAAACGCTATGACAGGGACAAGGTTGACGGGCTGCTGATGACCTCGGATCAAATCGATTTTGTGATTCGCGAATATCTGTCGTTGGGCCCCGAGGGGCGGCGCACCGATCCGCGCATCGGGCGCGACCGTCATACGCTGATCATGTCAGGTGCCGCTATCCTTCAGGCGCTGATGCGGGTATGGCCAACCGATCAGCTATCTGTCGCGGACCGTGGTTTGCGTGAGGGGCTGCTATATGCACAGATGAGTGCTGATGGCGTGCTTGAGGACGGACCTTTCGAATGACGGAAAAGAACATTTCGGGTCGCGGTCAGCGCGAATTGCGCGTGCGGGTGAAAACCGCCAAGGGGCGCAAGCTGAGTTCCACCCTGTGGCTGGAACGGCAGTTGAACGATCCCTATGTCATTCGCGCCAAGAAAGAGGGCTATCGAGGACGGGCTGCATTCAAGATTCTGGAACTTGACGACAAGTTCGGGTTTCTGAAACCGGGGGCGCGGGTGGTGGATCTTGGCTGTGCGCCCGGTGGCTGGTGTCAGGTTGCGGTCGCGCGGGTCAATGCCTTGGGCGAGAATCCCCGCAAGGCCATCGGCACGGTGCTGGGTGTTGACCTGCAAGAGGTCGAGCCTATTTCGGGGGCGCACATCCATAGATTGGACTTTTTGGCCGATGGCGCGGACGCGCAGGTGAAGGCATGGTTGGGCGGCAAAGCCGACTTGGTGCTGTCTGACATGGCGGCAGCCGCGTCCGGGCACAAGGGCACTGACCATCTGCGCATCATTGCCCTTTGCGAAGCTGCCGCCGAGTTTGCCTTTGACGTACTGGAAGAGGGCGGATGTTTTGTTGCCAAGGTCCTGGCCGGTGGCGCGGAAATCCAGTTGCAAGCCACATTGAAACGCAACTTTCGCAAGGTTGCCAATGTGAAACCGCCTGCCAGCCGCGCCGATTCGTCTGAAAAATTCGTGGTCGCGCAGGGGTTCCGCGGTCGGACAGACGACACCACTGTGCGCGACCATGCGGACTGATGCCGAAACGGCACCCACCCGCATATTCTAGAGCGTGTCCTTCACAACGAGATTCAGGATTCCCTTGGAGCCTGATCCGTG
>JBAXXO010000240.1:0-4981 GCA_037127855.1 Alphaproteobacteria bacterium | reverse complement strand
ACAGATGAGCGATGATGCAAACCGGCCAAGTCGCGCGCGGGGCAGGGCGGGGGGCCGTGCGGGCAACAAGGAACGCGCGGGCAGTGCCGTCATCGACCAGATGCCGTGGCGCATCCCGGTCAATCCTGATCGGCCGACCGAACCGCTGGACGGGGACGGCGTGCAGGCGATCCACAAAGCCGCCATGCGCATCCTGCGTGACATCGGCATCGAATTCTTGAACCCCGAATCCGTCAATATTCTGGCGCAGGCCGGGTGCAAAGTGACCGGCACCAACATCCGCATGGACGAAGATTTCGTGATGGAGATGCTGTCCCATGCGCCCGAAACCTTTTCCATGACCCCGCGCAACCCCGACCGCGCGCTGATCATGGGCGGCAAGCACATGCTGTTCGTCAATGTCTCGTCCCCGCCCAACGCCTGGGATTTGGAGCGTGGCAAGCGGGCAGGTGATTTCGAGACCTTCAAGGAATTCCTGAAGCTGACGCAGTATTTCAACTGCATCCATATCGCGGGCGGCTATCCGGTCGAGCCGGTCGATATCCATGCCTCGGTCCGCCATCTGGATTGCCTGTATGAAAAGCTGACCCTGACAGACAAGGTCGTGCATGCCTATTCACTGGGGGCCGAGCGGGTCGAGGATGTGATGGAGATGGTCCGCATCGCGGGCGGTCTGACCGAGGATGAGTTTGTGGCCAGCCCACGGATGTTTACCAACATCAATTCGGTCTCGCCGCTGCAGCATGACTATCCGATGCTGGATGGTGCGATGCGCATGGCGCGGCGCGGCCAGCCAGTCGTGGTAACGCCGTTCACGCTGGCGGGCGCCATGGCGCCGGTCACGCTGGCGGGTGCCGTCGCGCTGTCGCTGGCCGAGGCTTTGGCAGCCGTGGCCCTGTTGCAATACATCGCACCCGGCTGCCCGGTGGCGATCGGCACCTTTACCTCGAATGTCGATATGAAATCCGGCGCACCGGCCTTTGGCACGCCCGAATACATGCGCGCCACCCAGATGACCGGCCAACTGGTGCGCCATTACAAATTGCCGTTGCGGTCTTCGGGCGTCTGTGCCGCCAATGTGCCCGACGGGCAGGCGATGTGGGAGACGTCGAATTCGCTGTGGGCCGCCGTGCAAAGCCGCACCAACATGGTCTATCACGCGGCAGGCTGGCTGGAGGGCGGTCTGATCGCCTCGCCTGAAAAGTTCATCATGGATTGCGAAGTGCTGCAAATGATCCAGCGCTATTTCGAGGCCGCAACTTGGGCCACGACCGACGAGGATCTGGCCTTTGACGCCATCAAGGAGGTCGGCCCCGGTGGGCATTACTTTGGCTGCCAGCACACCCAGGACCGCTATCAGTCGGCCTTCTATGCCCCGATGATCAGCGATTGGCGCAATTTCGAGGCGTGGCGGCTGGATGGGGCGACATGGACGGCAGAACGCGCCCACGGCGTCTACAAACAGATCCTCGCCGAGTTCGAGGCCCCGGCGATGAACGGTGATCACAAGGAAGAGCTTGCCCGTTTCGTCGCGCGCCGCAAACAGGAAGGCGGCGCGCCGACCGATTTCTGAACGGCCAGTTCCTGCCCCCAATACGTTGATCCGGTGCCGCTGGACGCCGCAAGGGCCAACTGTGGTTTTGGCTCCAGGTCTTTGGGGGATCGTTAATCACTGGTCGGTATCTTGCGCGTCACTCAGGGGGCGGGCGCGATGCATGGTTTGATCAATCAGTCTATCCAGTGTTTCATCCTGGATACCTATGGCCCGAGGTCGTGGGAGGCTGTTACGTGTCTGGCCGGGTTGCGAAACCTGAACTTCGAGCCGATGCTGTCTTATGACGATGCCCTGACCCATCAGTTGATCGATGCGGGCGTGCAGACTCTGGGTCGGCCGCGCGAAACCCTGCTCGAAGATCTGGGTCATTATCTGGTCAGCAATGCCAACGTCACCTCGGTGCGGCGATTGCTGCGCTTTAGCGGGGTGAATTTCGTCGATTTCGTCAACGCCCTGGAAGAATTTCCCGAACGCGGTCATCTGGCCCTGCCCGATCTCGATCTGCCCGAAATCGAGGTGATGGATCAGGGCGGCGGGCAGTTTATCTTGAAATGCAGTTCCATACTCGAGGGGACCGGCCATGTCATCGTGGGGATATTGCGGGCGATGGCGGATGATTACGGCGCTTTGGTCACGCTGGAACATCTGGGTGCCGATGCACAACCCGCCATGTCATGCCAGGGGGCGCCAAAGGGGGGGCGGCATCGGCCCGAATTCATCGCGATCCGGGTTGCGGATCAGTCGCTTTATGCGGCGCGACCCTTTCACCTTGGTATGGAAATGGCCTGAATGGACCTGACACCCGTTGCCCAATTTGCGGCATTGCCAATCACCGCCCTTGACAGGTTGATGCCGCTGCATGTGGTGACCTCATCCGATGGGCAGATCGTCGGCTGTGGTCCCACGCTGACCAAGCTGCTGCAAAAGACGCGGCCGCACGAACAGGCCACGGTGCCGGGCGGCGGCAGTCTGATCGGGCAATCGCTGTTCACGGCCTTTGACCTGCGCCGACCGCATGGCATGCGCAGCATGGCCGACCTGCGCGCGCGCGAGGGCGAGCGATTGCGCCTGACGCTGCGGCAATCGGTGCCGCCCATCGGCTTTCGCGGCGCGGCCTGGCGATTGATGGACGGTGACAGGATGCTGCTGAACCTGTCTTTTGGCATCGGTCTGACCGATGCGGTGCGACAATTCGATCTGACCGACAGCGATTTTGCCCCCACCGATCTGGCCACGGAAATGCTGTTTCTGGTCGAGGCAAAATCCTCGGCCATGGCCGCGCTCAACAACCTGACCGAACGGCTGGAGGGGGGAAAGCGGCGCGCCGAGGTGCTTGCGGCCACCGATGCCCTGACCGGCCTGCGCAACCGTCGCGCCCTGAACCTTGCGCTGGACAGGCTGACGATGGAACGCATCCCTTTCGGTCTGCTGCATATCGACCTGGATTACTTCAAGGCGGTCAATGACACGCTGGGCCATGCGGCGGGCGACAAGGTGCTGCAAGTCACAGCGCGGGTGCTGGAACGTTCGGGTCGGCTTGGCGATACCGTGGCGCGGACGGGGGGGGACGAATTCGTGATGGTCTTTCCGATGCTGACCGACATCGCCCGGCTTGAGGGGATTGCCTGGCGCATCATCGACGAAGTGTCGCAACCCATTCAGTTCGAGGGTCAAAGCTGCCGCATCTCGGCCTCGGTCGGGCTTGTGACGACCTTGCAATATGACACAGCCCGGCCCCTGCAATTGCAGTCCGATGCCGATGAGGCGTTGTATGAGGCCAAACGCGCCGGTCGCGGGCGGGTTCATGTGCACAGATCCTCGATGGCCCGCCGCGCCTGACCCAACGCATCGCGCAACATTCCGAGCGGCCTGCCTGTCTTGGGTTGCACGCAATCTGGATCAGATTGCGTGCAATCCGCTTCAAGGCCCTTTTCCCGCGCCGATCCCGCGCCATATGACCTGCGTATCGTTGCACGAAAGGTGCCATCATCATGCGCAGCCGGATTCATCTGCTGGGCGGCATTGCCGCGCTGGCAATCTTTGGGAATGTAACCATGACTTTTGCCGACTCCTCTGCTGCCGGCGTCATGCCTGCCTGGGCCATCGATTCGATCTATGGCGGGGCCTATGCCTCGTCCGACTTCAAGGGTCAGGCGATCTTGCTGGTCAATACCGCGTCAATGTGCGGCTATACCCCGCAATATGAAGCGCTTCAGGCCCTGCAAGACGCCTACAAGGCGCAGGGGCTGGTGGTGTTGGCCGTGCCGTCGGATGATTTCAAGCAAGAAAAGGGCAGCAATGCCGAGGTCAAGTCGTTTTGCGAGATCAACTATGGCATCACGATGCCGATGTCGGTGATCACACAGGTGACCGGGCCGCAGGCGCATCCCTTGTATGTCTGGCTGCAACAGGTTGCGGGATTTGAGCCGCAGTGGAATTTCAACAAGGTGCTGATCGACCGCAGCGGTCATGTCGCGGGGATGTGGCGGTCCTCGGCCAAACCCATGGGTGGCGCGATCGAGGCGGCGGTGGTCAAGGCGCTGGCGGGCTGACGGGCTGCTTGCGGCGCGCGCCCGACAGCAACCGCGCCAAGGTCGGGCCGGTGAACAGCACCAACAGGAACCGCGTCATCTGCATCGCCATGACAAAGGGCACATCCACCTTGGTCGCGGCGGCGATGATGGCCACCGAATCTGCGCCACCCGGGCTGGTGGCCAGAAATGCCGTCAACGGATCGACCCCCGCCATGCGCACCAGCACCCAAGCGCCCAGACCGCAGATCGCGATCAGCGCCAGCACAGCGGCAAGGACGCGGGGCAGGGCGCGGGCGGCATGGCTGAGAATGGCGGGCGTAAAGCGCAGCCCGATGGTCCAGCCGATTGCCGCAAAGGCCAGCGCCAGCAACCATGGCGGCAGGTACAGTTGCACCAGCCCCGATTGCACCAGCGCCATGCCGCCAAACATCGGCAACAAGAACGCCCCGCCAGACAGCCGCAGCCAGACCCCGCCAAAGGCCAGTGCCGCCGCCAGGCCCAGCGTCACGGCGATCCCGGTGGCGGGCTGCGCCGGAAACCACGCGGTGGCCGCCGCCGCCATGTGATGGACGCCGAACAGCCGCGCCACGATGGCCGCGGACAGCGCCACACAGGCCACCCGCAGATATTGCATGAAGGCGACCAGCCTAATATCGGCGCCATGGCTTTCCGACACCACGGTCATGACCGAGGCCGCGCCGGGCATCGACCCCCAGATCGCCGTCGTTCCCGGCAGAACCCCGGACCGTGCCAGCCCCCATCCCAGCGCCGCCGAGGCGACCAGCGTCGCCAGCGTGCCCGCCACCACGACCGGCCAGCGCGCCGCGACCTCGGCCAGCAGGCTTGCGGGCAGAACGGTGGCGATCATCAACCCCACGACACCCTGCGCCAG
>JBAXXO010000239.1:0-5002 GCA_037127855.1 Alphaproteobacteria bacterium | reverse complement strand
TGTCATTCTTGAGGCAGTTGGCCGAACGCACGCTGAGTTCAAGCTCATCAACCTTTTTCAGCAGCAGCGGGTTGAATTCCAGCCCGGCGTCTTCAATGCCCTTGCCGGCCGATTCCGGCTCGTCGAAGTTCACGAACACGGCCAGCTGGTCTTGCAGGATGCGTGCGGCATAGGCAACGGCATCTTCCGGGGTCAGGCTGCCATCGGTTTCCAGCTTGATGGTCAACTTGTCATAGTCGAGCACCTGACCCTCGCGGGTGGGGGTGACCTCATAGCTGACTTTCTTGACCGGCGAATAGATCGCATCGATCGGGATCAGGCCGATCGGCGCATCCTCGGGGCGGTTCTTGTCGGCAGCGACATAGCCCTTGCCGGTGTTGACGGTCAGTTCCATGAACACATCGGCACCGTCATCGAGATGGCAGATGACGTGGTCGCGGTTCAGAATCTCGATTCCCATCGAGTCCGAAATGTCACCGGCGGTGACAACGCCTGGGCCCTTGGCCGAGATCGACAGGCGCTTTGGCCCATCGACATCCATCTTGAGCCGAACACCTTTCAGATTGAGAACGATGTCGGTCACGTCTTCACGCACACCGGCGACCGACGAAAACTCATGCAACACGTTGTCGATCTGCACCGAGGTAATGGCGGCACCCTGCAGCGACGACAGCAGAACGCGGCGCAGCGCGTTGCCCAGGGTCAGGCCAAAGCCACGCTCGAGCGGTTCGGCAACCAGAGTTGCGCTACGTTGTGAATCCGCACCAGCCTTGACATTCAGCTGTTGCGGCTTGATCAGTTCCAGCCAATTCTTGTGGATCATGCTTTCGCCTCCATACTTGTCTGCTGTCCATGTCCCTAAAAACAGCGGACGCCCGAGGATCTTTATAAAACGATGAAATCGCGACGCGCCAAACCGGCGCGTGCGACCAATACGGGTTGCTTCAGACGCGGCGGCGCTTTGGCGGGCGGCAACCATTGTGCGCGAGTGGCGTGACATCACGGATCGAGGTGATGTTGAAGCCGACAGCAGCCAAAGCGCGCAGAGCCGATTCGCGGCCCGAACCGGGGCCCTGCACTTCGACTTCCAGCGTTTTGACGCCATGTTCCTGCGCCTTCTTGCCGGCATCTTCGGCGGCCATTTGAGCGGCATAGGGGGTCGATTTGCGCGAGCCCTTGAAGCCCATCGTGCCAGCCGACGACCATGAAATGGCGTTGCCCTGAACATCCGAGATCAGGATCTTGGTGTTGTTGAACGACGAGTTCACATGCGCCACACCAGCGGCGATGTTCTTGCGTTCCTTCTTCTTGGTGCGTGTGGTCTTGGTATCGCGTGCCATACTGTCCGCTCCTTATTTCTTCTTGCCAGCAATGGCCTTTGCGGGGCCTTTGCGGGTGCGGGCATTGGTATGGGTGCGCTGACCACGGGTCGGCAGGCCCTTGCGGTGGCGCAGGCCACGGTAGCAGCCAAGGTCCATCAAGCGCTTGACATTCATCGAGGTTTGACGGCGCAAATCACCCTCGACCGTGAAGTTGGCGTCGATGAATTCGCGGATCGCCAACACTTCGGCATCGGTCAACTGGTTGACACGGCGCGCGCGGTCGATCTTTATGGCTTCGCAGATTTGTTCGGCGAACATAGGGCCGATGCCATGTATATATTGCAGAGATATGGGAACCCGCTTTGCAGTGGGGATGTTGACGCCAGCAATACGTGCCAAACGTAGCTTCCTTTTCGTTGCGGCTCCGTGATGCCAGAGCCTTTTTTCACAACCCGGCGGGAATCCCCGCTGGAAACGATTTCAAGCCGCAGCGATTCTGCAGCAAGACGCCGTGCTTTATGGGCTTTCAGGACCAGCGTCAAGGCCGGGGATGGGGAAACTTCACGTCCTGTCAAGAACTTTCGCAAGCGCGCGCGCAACGACGTCCATCTCGGCCATGCCGTCAATCGCAACCAAGTCACCCTTGGCGTAATAATAGCCAATAAGGGGCGAAGTTTTCTTGTAATATTCCCGCAAACGCTCGACGAAAACCTCAGGCGTGTCGTCTTTGCGAACCTCGCGACCGGCGGCGCGGGTTTCATCGGCGCGCTTGACGATGCGGGCCACCAGCGCTGTGTCATCCACCACCAGTTCCAGAACGGCGTCCAGCGTCTGACCCTTGGCCGCCAGAAGGTCGCCCAGGGCGTCGGCCTGTTTGAGGGTGCGTGGAAAGCCGTCAAATATGAAACCACCCGGCGCAGGATTGTCCAGTTTCTCGGCGATCAGGCCGATGACGATATCATCGGTGACCAATTCGCCCCTGTCCATTACGTCGGCAACGCGGCGACCCATCTCGGTACCCGAGGTCTTGGCCTCGCGCAGCATGTCACCGGTGGACAGTTGCACCATGTGGCGTTCATCGACCAAGCGCTTGGCCTGCGTGCCCTTGCCGGCGCCCGGCGGCCCCAAAAGAATGATATTAGCCAATGGCCCCCCGATCCGTTGCATTCTGCGGGCAATTTTTCCTTGCCCTTGTTGCGGCCGGCTTAGCGCCGTGCCGGTGCTTTTGGTGCCGTCCGCTTTTTGCCACGCAGTTGCGACTTTTCGATCAAACCTTCGTATTGATGGGCCAGCATATGGGACTGGATCTGGTTGATCGTGTCCATCGTCACCGACACCACGATCAAAACCGATGTGCCGCCGAAATAGAAGGGGATCGAGAATTGCGCATGCAGGATTTCTGGCAGGAAACATACCAGGGCCAGATATGCCGAGCCCAGCACCAGAATACGGTTGACCACATAGTCCAGATAATCTTGCGTCTTTTTGCCAGGGCGGATGCCCGGAATGAAGCCGTTCTGATTCTTGAGGTTCTCGGCCACGTCATCGGTCTTGAAGGCGACGTTGGCCGTGTAGAAATAGGCAAAGAACACGATCAGCGCGCCCTGTAACAACAGGTAGAGCGGTTGGCCCGGGCCCATGTAGGCCAGAATTGTGGCCATGATGGGGTTGGTCTGTTCGCCCGAAAAGGTCGCGATGGTGGTGGGCAGCAACAGCAGCGACGAGGCAAAGATCGCCGGGATCACGCCGGCCGGGTTGACCTTGATCGGCAGGTGCGATGAGCCGCCGTCATAGATCTTCATACCCACCTGGCGGCGGGGATATTGAATGTGGATCTTGCGAAGGGCGCGTTCCATGAACACGACAAAGGCGATGACGGCCACGACGCCCAGAAGTACGGCGATGATCACGATGGGCGAAATTGCACCGCTGCGGCCCTGGCTAAGGAACTTGGCCAAGGCGGCCGGAATTTCCGCCACGATGCCCGTAAAGATGATCAGGGACACGCCATTGCCGATACCCCGCGCGGTGATCTGCTCGCCCAGCCACATCAGGAACATGGTGCCGCCGACAAGTGTCACAACACAGGACAGCTTGAAGAACAGCGACGGGTCCGACGCCAGACCGCCCGCCACGATGGATGTGGCAATCGCCCAGCCCTGAAACGTCGCCAGGGCCACGGTGGCATAGCGGGTGTATTGGTTGATCTTCTTGCGGCCCTGATCCCCTTCCTTCTTCAACTGCTCCAATGCCGGAAGCATCGAGGACAGCAGTTGTACGATGATCGAGGCCGAGATATAGGGCATCACGCCAAGCGCAAAGATGCCCATGCGCTGAATGGCACCGCCGGTGAACAGGTTCAACATACCGCCCAGACCCGCCGACGCGCTGTCCATGAAGTTGCGCAAGGCCGTGCCGTCTATGCCGGGGACAGGGATATAAGTACCAAGACGGTACACCATCAGCACGAGTACAGTGTATAAAATGCGCTGGCGCAGGTCGGTCGCCTTGCCAAGCGCCCCCCAGGACAGGTTCGCGGCCATTTGTTCGGCGGCTGATGCCATAGTGACGCCCCATATGCTTATGGAAAACGCCGCCGATCCGGTTTCCGGTCGGCGGCGCGGGAAAACCTTTGGCTGATGTAAGCGGTCCTGGGGCCGGTCACAACAACTTATTGCGCTTTGCGCACCGACTTGTGTGTCAGTCCCTTGCCGCGACCTTGCGAACCGACTTGCCGAAAGGTGCCAGTTCGGGTGCCACGGTCAAGGTGCCGCCAGCGGCGGCCACAGCCGCGATCGCTGAAGCCGACGCGCCGGTGACGTTCAGCTTGACCGGAGATTTGATGTCGCCCTTGCCGAGGATGCGGATTCCGTCCCGCTTGTGACTGGTCAGGCCAGCGGCCACCAGCATATCCTCGGTCAGTTCGACCGAGACGTCCAGCTTGCCAAGACCAACGAACTTCTCGATCAGGCCGAGATTGACCACAGCGTAACGCTTGGCGTTCGGTGCTGAGAAGCCGCGCTTTGGCAGACGGCGGTACAGCGGCATCTGGCCGCCTTCGTAGCCGCCGATGGCGACGCCCGAACGCGATTTCTGACCCTTGATACCACGGCCAGCCGTCTTGCCCTTGCCCGAGCCCGGCCCGCGCGCCACGCGCTTTTGCTTCCTTGTGGCGCCTTCGTTGTCGTGCAGTTCATGAAGTTTCATGTCGCATACTCCTATGCCGGAAGGCCTCTGCCTGCGACGGGCAGAGGCAACGCGGCGATTGATTGATTCTGTGGCGATAGGCGGGCCACCGGGGGCGTCTACAGTCACATTGCGTTACAATCAAGCCCCGCTGTCTGATCCACAGCAGACAATGCCTTGTTTGGTGCACGCATTATGGTTTGCAAAGCGAGCAAAAGTTCGAAAACGCAACGACCTCCCGGTTCAGCAGTTTGGCGAATTGGCTTTTGGCTTCCGCAGGGCTGGCAGCGCAGAGTTTTGAATACCTGCGCTCGGTATAGCCACCAGCACGGTCATTGCGTCGGCTAATGGTTCGACAGCTTGCCTTGTGCAACACGGCATATTCTTCAGATGGCTTCTGACGCAGGTTCAAAACGACCCCTGCGGGATTTTCTGCAAGCCAAAGCAGATATGCGGCGTCATCAGACGAAAACCATGCGCCCGTCACAGAACCC
>JBAXXO010000238.1:0-5025 GCA_037127855.1 Alphaproteobacteria bacterium | reverse complement strand
CGTGAGAGACGCGGCAGCGAACGCCGGCGACGGGCTGATCGGTAACCGTCAGACCATCGGGCCTGCCGTGATAGAACAGCGCGCACATCCTGTCATAGGCCTGCCGATGCTGTGCCATGGTAAAGCCCGCGGTATCGGCAGGATAGGCAGCCTGGGTTGCCTTTATGAAGGCCCAGGTCGCGGCGTCGATCCTTTCTGTGTCATCGGTCATCGGCGGCCCTTTTGCCCTTTGGGGAATGATCGGCATTCTGCGACAATTGGCAAGGCCTGTCCCTAAGGACATAAGCAAGACCCTTGCCTGCTCTCCATTTTGACCAGAGGTCATGCGTACCGCCCGTAACGCTATCAATGGCAGTCCGGCTGGGGTTTGCAGATTGGTTGCGGTCGTCTGACCACGAAAACGGGCCGATTGCGCGGCCGATGGCATGCGCGGGCCCCTGTCGGCAGTGTCGCTGCAGGCGAGGTTCGAACATGCCCTGCATCACCCGATGGTCGATCCGGCGGCGCAAGACCGTTTGCGCAGGGTTGTCATAAGGCAAAAGCGCGCCACAACCGGGGCGCGCTTTTGGATTCTTGGGTCAGTCGCTTGGCAACAAGCTCAGGCAAGTGCCAGATTGACCGCCGATTCGCGGCCGTCGCGGCCTGCTTCAATATCAAAGGTGACCGGCTGGCCGTCTTTCAGGCTACGCAGGCCTGCACGCTCCAGTGCGGTGATGTGAACGAACACGTCCTTCTTGCCGCCTTCCGGGGCGATGAAGCCGAAACCCTTGGTTTCGTTGAACCATTTCACGGTGCCCTTGGCCATCGTGAATTCTCCTGTCTTGTTGCCGCCCGCGATATTGCGGCGGCCCGGCTCGGTCAGCTTGGTCTCGAATGCTGTGGCCCGATATCGGAGACAGGGATCGAAGGAAGTAACGTCGCAAGATTTGCTATGCCGCGAAATGGCCAAAAAGGCAAGGTTAATGATTGTGGGCAAGGCCAGGGTGGCGGTGGGCCGTGTGCCGGGCGATGCCAAGCTGCAGTCCGATGGTCAGTCGCAAAAGGCCGTGGGCGGGGTCAAGGATGCGGTGAAGAGTAAGTGTGTCGGGTGCGGCTTGCTGGCGCGCCTGTTGGTGGGGTTATTTGGGCCAAAGCGCCGCCTGGACGGCGGCTTGCATGAGTTCGCGGATCAGGCGTTGATAGGGGATGCCACGGGTGGCAGCCTTGGCCTTGATAGCATTGGGCAGCGGTTCGGGGATGCGCATGTTGATGCGGGGTGAGCGCGGCCCCGGCCTTCCGGGGCAAAAACTGTCCAGTGGACAGTTTTTAGCGGCGAACGCCCGGAGCGCAAGCGGAAGGCTTGGCGGCGGTTTCCCATGTGAGGGGGCGGAATTGGGTGATGTCGAGGGTGGAAAGGTCTTGGTCGAGAAATGCCTCGATCTCGGCCCCCGTCAGGCCGTCCTTTTCGCACTTCGCTTCGTTGCCGGTGTCCTAGTCGAATTGCTTGAAATGCATGTGCGTTTGTGTGGACAGTCAAGGGGGGCTATTCCGTAGGATGTAGTATTTAAGGTTCACAAAAGACGAATTGAGCCGATGCAATTGGAATTGTCGTTGGAAGAGTCGGGGCATGCCCCGACCTACAACTTCGTGCTGATAACTGAAGTGAGAACTCAAACGCTATCGGTCAAAAAGGTTGGGCGGCCCGAAGACCGCCCAAGACTTTACTTCAGATAACTGAGTATCGTCAGAAGAAGAGCCAAAGTGGCGATGAAGTCACCGTAGCTAATCTTTCCCTTCAGCTTAGTCAAAAACCGCATAGGATTTGCCCTTAGCGATGCTCGACCGGTCGAGCGATTTCATTCGCTCAGTACTTGTATACCGCCCTTATAACGGCGGTTCGGGTCACCTAATGCGCACTCGGCTCCCCAGTTCGACGGTTGCCTTCAACATCACGTATCGACATTGCCGCCTTAGCAAGACCGGGCTAAGATCTCACACAGTCCCGCTAAGGACTAGAGCATCGGGTCAACCTACAAGATCGACACACCAGCGCTTCGGCATAAATAGTGTTTCGTGGGAGCCAATCAAGCCCCCCCTCACCTCGTAAACTTCTTATACTTCACCCGCGTCGGTTCAATCGAATCCGGTCCCAAGCGTCGCACCTTGTCTTCTTCATAGGCCTCGAAGTTGCCTTCGAACCATTCGACATGGGCATCGCCCTCGAACGCCAGGATGTGGGTGCACAGGCGGTCGAGGAAGAAGCGGTCGTGGGAGATGATCACGGCGCAGCCGGCGAAATCTTCGATGGCGCTTTCCAGCGATTGCAGGGTTTCGACGTCCAGATCGTTGGTGGGTTCGTCCAGCAGCAGGACGTTGCCGCCTGACCGAAGCAGTTTGGCCAGGTGGACGCGGTTACGCTCGCCCCCCGACAACAGCCCGACCTTTTTCTGCTGGTCGGTGCCCTTGAAATTGAACGCCCCGGCATAGGCGCGGCTGTTCATTTCCATGTCGCCAAGGGTGACCACCTCAAGCCCGTCCGAGATTTCTTCCCAGGCGGTCTTGTTGGGGTCGAGCGCGTCGCGGCTTTGGTCGACATAGGACAGTTGCACCGTGTTGCCCAAGGTGATCGTGCCCTCGTCGGGGGGCTCTTGGCCGGTGATCATGCGAAACAGGGTGGTCTTGCCGGCGCCATTGGGGCCGATGATGCCGACGATGGCACCCGGGGGAATCGTGAAGGACAGGTTCTCGATCAGCAGCCGGTCGCCCATATGCTTTTTCAGGCCCTGCACGTCGATCACCTTGCCGCCCAGACGTTCGCCATTGGGGATGATGATCTGCGCGCCGGAAATCCGCTCGCGCACGGATTTGCCGGCCATTTCGTTATACTTGTTGATACGCGCCTTTTGCTTGGCCTGACGGGCCTTGGCCCCGGCGCGGATCCATTCCAGTTCCTTTTCCATGACCTTTTGACGCGACTTGTCCTCGCGCGCTTCCTGGATCAGGCGTTTGGCCTTTTGGTCGAGCCATGCGGTGTAATTGCCCTCGTAAGGAATGCCACGGCCGCGGTCGAGTTCCAGTATCCAGCCGGTGATGTCATCGAGGAAATAGCGGTCATGGGTGACGATCAGGATCGTGCCGGTATATTCGATCAGGTGCTTTTGCAGCCAGGCGATGGATTCGGCGTCAAGGTGGTTGGTGGGTTCGTCGAGCAGCAGCATTTCGGGCGCTTCGAGCAGCAGTTGGCACAGCGCGACGCGGCGGCGTTCGCCACCTGACAGGGTTTCGACATTGGCGTCGTCGGGCGGGCAGCGCAGCGCCTCCATCGCGACATCGACCTGACTGTCGAGGTCCCAGAGGTTGGCGGCGTCGATCTGGTCTTGCAGGCTGGCCATTTCGTCGGCGGTCTCATCCGAGTAGTTCATCGCCAACTCGTTATAGCGGTTCAGGATGGCGGTCTTCTTGTGCAGGCCCAGCATCACGTTGCCGCGCACGTCGAGGCTGGGGTCAAGTTGCGGTTCTTGTGCCAGATAGCCGACCTTGACACCCTTGGCGGCCCAAGCCTCGCCCTGAAAATCCTTGTCGATGCCAGCCATGATGCGCAGCAGGGTGGACTTGCCCGACCCGTTGACGCCGACCACGCCGATCTTGACCCCGGGCAGGAAGTTCAGCTTGATGTTTTCAAAGCATTTCTTGCCACCCGGATAGGCCTTGGAGACGTTGTCCATGTGATAGACATATTGATAGGCGGCCATTTTCATCTCCAATGTTCGGGTGTCACGCTGCGTTTAAGCGAAACGCCGGGATTGGGCAACGGTTGTTGCATCGCCGTGCAGGGTCCGGCCACTGTGGCCGCTGGCCGAGGATAGGGTTTGCAACTGGGCGAAGTGTGGGGTCAGGCCATCAAGCATATCCGGGTGGTCGGGATCTGCTTGGGTGGCGGCGATGCGGATGGCGGGCTGTTTGGAGGCCGCAAGTCGCGTGACCATGGATTGCGTGTGGCGTTGACTTTGCCGACATTTGCCAGTGACAACATGTCAAGGAACGGGAGGACGGGCTTGCAAGGCTTTCCAAAGGCGCAAAGGGGGATGGTGATCGGGCTTTTGGGCGGATCGTTTGATCCCGCGCATGAGGGTCATGTCCATATCACGCGCGAGGCGATGAAGCGGCTGCATCTGGACCGAGTCTGGTGGCTGGTCAGTCCGGGCAATCCGCTGAAGGCGCGGCCCCCGGCCCCGATGGCGCAGCGCATGGCGCGGGCGCGCCAGGTGATGGCCGATCCGCATGTCTTGGTCACGGATCTGGAGGTTCGGCTGGGCACGCGGGCGACGGCGGACAGCTTGCGCCGTCTGCAGGCGATCTATCCGGGGGTGCGGTTTGTCTGGATCATGGGGGCGGACAATCTGGTGCAGTTTCATCGCTGGAACCGCTGGCGCGACATTATGGCCATGGTGCCGGTCGCGGTGATGGCACGTCCGGGGGCCGGGTTGGCGGCGCGGCTGTCGGTGACGGCGCGGGCGTTTCGGGCCGATGAGGTGGCCCGGCCCGAGGTATTGGGCCTGCGCGACGCACCGGCATGGTGCTTTGTGAACCTGCCCATGCATGGGGCGTCGTCAAGTGCCATAAGGGCAGGGGGAGGGTGGCTTGGCCGCAATCAGGAGGGATGCGTAAGCCAACAAGAAGAGCTGAAGCATGTGGAACTCTGATCCGATGGTTTGCGAGCGCGAGGACGTGTTCGCACGGAACGGCCGACCTATCATGTGACAGGGTGGCATTTGTGGGGCGGCTGGCGCGGAAACTGGCCTTACCGCAGTCTTTCTTGGCGGTCGAGACGGGCGGGAGGCGGGTCTTTGCCTTAGGGTCCGGTTTGGGGGCGGCAGGAAAGAGATAAGGCGGCATCGGGCGTGATGCCTGGTCATTTCCGGGTTTGTGTCCGGACGCCCAGGACTGATACAAGGCTCGGTATTTCGACGGTGCCACCGTCGGCGCGGCACGACAAGGCGGTGGCCGTTCTTCCCAGACGAGCGGTGAATGTGATGGGGATGGGGC
>JBAXXO010000237.1:0-5051 GCA_037127855.1 Alphaproteobacteria bacterium | reverse complement strand
GGTCCAGGCCATCGGTTTGCGGTAGTGGGTGCCGAAGAGGACGTAGCGCATCACCTCGCCCGGGATGCGTTGATCGAGCAGGTCGCGGACGGTGAAGAAGTTGCCGAGCGATTTGGACATCTTCTTGCCCTCGACTTGCAGCATTTCGTTGTGCATCCAGACCTTGGCAAAGCTGTCATGGGGATGGGCGCAGGCGGATTGGGCCAGTTCGTTTTCGTGGTGCGGGAATTGCAGGTCCAGGCCGCCGCCGTGGATATCAAAACTGCCGCCCAGCAATTCGTAGGACATGGCCGAGCATTCGATATGCCAGCCGGGCCGCCCCTTGCCCCAGGGGCTGTCCCAGCCGGGCAGGTCGGCGTCGGAGGGTTTCCACAGGACAAAGTCCATCGGATCGTCCTTGAACGGGGCGATTTCGACGCGGGCCCCGGCGATCATGTCGTCGACCGAGCGGCCGGACAGGGTGCCGTAGGAGGGGTAGGAGCGGACCGAGAACAGGACATGGCCTGCACGTTCATAGGCGTGGCCGCCTGCGATCAGGGTCTGGATCATCGCGATCATGGGGCCGATATACTCGGTGGCACGGGGTTCGAAGGTCGGGCGCAGGGCCCCGAGCGCGTCCATGTCGGCGTGATACCAGCCGATGGTTTCGGCGGTGCGTTCGTGGATCAGAGCCTCAAGCGGGCGGGGGTCGCCCGCCGCCTTGCGGGCTTGGGCGGTGGCGTTGATCTTGTCGTCCACGTCGGTGAAGTTGCGGGCATAGATGACGTGGTTGGGCCCGTAGATGTGGCGCAGCAGGCGGAAGAGGGTGTCGAACACGACCACCGGGCGGGCATTGCCGAGATGGGCGCGCTCATAAACGGTCGGACCGCAGACATACATCCGGACATTGCTGGCATCGAGGGGGGTAAAGACCTCGCGGGTCCGGGTTTTACTGTTGTGCAGGCGGATCGTGACCATCGGGGGAACCTTGACTGAAAGCGAAGACGAAAGACAAGCGAACGCCGCGGCGGGTCTAGCAACTTCGTTCAGGTTAGGGAACAGAAGAAAGCCCGCGCGACCAGTGTCAGCGGGTAATACAGCAGATCAGGGAGAGCGCCGTTTTCTTCATGGGCGGGGGCATATCGTAATCTGATCCTGCCGGCAAGGGGCTTGCAGGCTCTCACGCGTGGGAGCTTTGCAATGTCTTTACATATCAATGCGTTGACGTGTGCGATTAACCCCATGTTAAGTATTGCCTGACGGGCGGGCCTGCGGCATTCTGCGGGAATGACCCGCGAAATCGTCAACACTCATGCGGCCAGCCTGCCGGGTGCCGTGCACTCCGACCCTTGGGGGGGTGGGCATGATGCGTGGAAGGTCGGGGGCAAGTTGTTTGCCGTGGTGGGCGCCATGGAGAACCATGGGGTTTCGGTCAAATGCGACAATGTCGAGACGGCGCAATTGCTGATCGAGGTCGGGCGCGCCTTGTCCGCGCCCTATTTTCACAAAAGCTGGGTGCGGGTGCCTTGGGGCATGGTGGAGGACGAGGAGTTGCGCGCGCGCATCTCGGTGTCTTATGCGATCATTCGCGGGGGCTTGCCGCGCAAGGTGCAGAAGGCCTTGGCTGATGGCGTTGGCGACGCAGGAAGTTGAGTATTTGGGCCAGTATGAAGCTGGATCGGTTGCGTTTCTTGGGGGAATGCGATGGCGTTGCAGAACCGGGTCTTGCCGACGGGCGAGATCGTGGCAGACCCGGCGCGGGGGATGTTTACCGGCAATCGCGGCTGTCTGCATGACGGTGAGCAGCGGCTGCTGCGGGCGTGGAAGGGCAAGGCGTGGATTTGCTGCCTGTTGCAGTTCAAGGGGTGGCAGCGGCGCGTCATGACGCCGGGGCGCTGGACCGAGTTGTTCTTTCTGGATGAGGCAGTGGCGATGGCGGCGGGGCACAGGCCCTGCGCGCTGTGTCGCAGGGCCGATTATGACGCATTTCGGACGGCTTGGGCGGGGGCGGGGGCGGGTCTGGTGTCGGCGGTGCAGATGGACCGGGTGTTGCATGACGCGCGGATCGCGCCGGATCGCGGGCAGCGGCGGTTCGAGGCTGCAAGCGAGGCTTTGCCGGACGGGTGTTTCATTCTGTGGCAGGGCCGGGCGCATCTGATCTGGGGCAAGCAGGCCTTTGACTTTGCGCCGGCGGGCTATCGCGCCGCCCTGCCCCGGCCTGCGGGCCGGGTGGTGGTGTTGACGCCAGCTCCGATGGTCGCGGTTTTGACCGCCGGATATCGGCCAAAGGTCGGCTTGGCCGAGGGCGCCAATTGCAGGCCGGATGATCAGGATGTCTCGGTGTCAACCGGATGGCGCTAACCGCACAAGGCCCACGGTATTTTAAAAGACCGCAAGTTTTGCATTAATTTAAAATCTGCGACTGTTTTAAGCTGCCGTGAGTGGGCCATTGCCGATTTGCAGCGGCCATCGCTTTGGTCTGTCAAGGTCTGCACGCTGAGGCTGGGTCAGAAACGCATTCCGACTTTCAGCCCGATGGACGTGTTCTTGAGGTCAACGCCCGAATTGTTGAAATCCGAATAGGTATAGGACTTCATCTCGCTACCGACGGTCCATTTGTCATTCATCAGGTGATCGGCACCGAGGCCAATCGAATAGCCATCATCGGATGCTGAAATCCCGCCCAACCTTGCTTTGGCAACGGCATAGCCACCGCTGACATAGACGAGTGCCTGGCCGATATCAGCGCCCAGCATGACCTGGGCGCCTGAGGTCGAGTCCACCCGGTCGAGACTGCTATCGGCACTGATGCCATCGTGGCTGGTGTTAAGCTCGCCGCCCAGCACAAACTGGCCGAAATCCCTGCGGTAGCAAGATTAAGCCCAAATGTCGGCGCTTTGGCATCGTCATTGCCGCCACTTGGGGACGCGTGGCCATAGCCAAGCACTGCGGCTACATAACCGCCCGTCCAATCAAGACTGGGCATCAGTACGACCATGTGAGGCATCATGACGGCCGGTTCGACGATCGGCTGGGCCGTTCCACCCGCCAGCGCAGCCATCGGGACGACACTGGCGAGCAAGGCCAGATACAGAACTTTGTTCACCATAATCTCCCAGTTAGTGACAGGGGCAGCCCGATTTGGGCGACACCCTTGCATTTCAACTGGGGATTGCGGCGGTCTTTCACCACAAGATCTGTGGCCTAAAGACAGTCTGGATTTGATATGGGCCACAATCAGCCCAAACGCCAAAATCGACGGCGGTTAATGGCCGATTATTCTGCGTCACGTTCGGCGAGGGCCATCCATTCGGCCTCAATCTCGGTCAGGCGGGCTTGGCGGTCGGCCATGCCTTCTGATGCCTTGCGGAATTTGGCAGGCTGGCCGGTAAAAAGATCGGGGGTTTCGAGATATTCGGCAAGTTTGCCAATCTCGGCCTCAAGTCGGTCGATCAGGCCGGGCAATTCGTCCAGACGCTTGCGCTCGGTAAAGGAGAGGGGGGCGCGAGGCTTGGCGCGGGCTTCGGGCTTGGCGATTTTTGCCGGGGCGCGGTCGGCGGTTTCGACGCCGTCTTGGGGGCGCTGGCGGATATAGTCGGACCAGCCGCCGGGATAGACCGCGGCGGTTCCGTTGCCTTCTAGGGCGATGGTGGAGGTGGCGACGCGGTCGATGAAGTCGCGGTCGTGCGAGACGAGGAGGACGGTGCCGTCAAAGTCGCCGACGATGTCTTGCAACAGGTCGAGGGTTTCGACGTCCAGATCGTTGGTGGGTTCGTCGAGGATCAGCAGGTTGGAGGGTTTGGCCATGAGTTTGGCCAGCAAAAGACGGGCTTTTTCGCCACCCGACAGGGATTTGACCGGCGCGCGGGCCTGGCGTTCGTCAAAGAGGAAGTCCTTGAGGTAGGCCACGACATGCTTTGGCGTGCCGCGCACCATGACCTGATCGGAATTGCCCGAAACAGCCATGCTGGGATCACCTGTCAGGTTGTCCCACAGGGTGGCTTCGGGGTCGAGTTGGGCGCGGGTCTGGTCGAAGGTGGCGATTTCGAGATTGGTGCCAAGCGTGATGGTGCCCGCATCCACCGGTTCCTGGCCCAGCAGCATCTTCAGCAGGGTGGTCTTGCCGGTGCCGTTGGGGCCGACAAAGGCCACACGGTCGCCGCGCAGCACACGCAAGTCGAAATTGCGGATGATGGACTTGTCGCCAAAGGATTTGAAAACGCCCTTGGCCTCGATCACACGCTTGCCCGAGAGGGTGGAGCCGTCCAGTTCAAGCATGGCGGTGCCTTGGCGGCGGATTTGGGCGCCGCGTTCATCACGCAGGGCGGCGAGGGCGCGCACGCGGCCCTGATTGCGCTTGCGGCGGGCCGAGATGCCTTCGACCGCCCATTTCGCCTCATGCTTGATCTTGCGGTCCAGTTTGTGGCGCGCGTCGTCTTCCTCGGCCCAGACGGTGTCGCGCCAATCCTCAAAACCGTCAAAGCCGGACTCGCGGCGGCGGACCTGGGCGCGGTCGATCCACAGGGTGGCGCGCGACAGGCTGCGCAGGAAGGCGCGGTCGTGGCTGATCATGACAAAGGCGGCGCGGGTGGATTGCAATTCGGCCTCGAGCCACAGGATGGCCTGGATGTCGAGATGGTTGGTGGGTTCGTCGAGCAGCATCAGTTCGGGCGCCTCGGCCATCAGTTTGGCGAGGGCGGCGCGCCGGCGTTCGCCGCCCGAGGCGGTGGCGACGGGGGTGTCGGGGTTGAAGCGCAGGCCCTCGGCGGCCATGGCGACGCGGTAGGTCTCATCCTCAGGCAGGCGAGAGGCGGCATAATCGCCCAAGGTGGCGAAGGCAGACAGGTCGGGGTCTTGTTCCATGTAGCCCACCGACACACCGGGAGAGACGACGCGGGTGCCGCGGTCAGCCTCGGTCAGGCCGGCCATCACCTTCATCAGGGTGGATTTGCCCGAGCCATTGCGACCGACCAGTGCCACGCGGTCACCGGGTTGGACGTTCATATCCAGCCCGTCAAACAGGGGATTGCCGCCGAAGCTCAACGAGATTTGCGAAAGCTGAAGGAGGGGTG
>JBAXXO010000236.1:0-5073 GCA_037127855.1 Alphaproteobacteria bacterium | reverse complement strand
CACCCAAGCCCTGCTGCTCTACCTCGACCGCTACTATGGCTGGCTAAGCGACTACACCGCCTTCGCTGCCGACTTCCCCGGCGACACCGAGCTTTTGGACCTGATGGCCACCCGCGCCTTCCCCGACATGGGCAAGTCGCGCCGGGCAGTCGAAGCCCCAAGACCCACCGGCGCTTTCGCACGGATTTGGGGATTGATCGGCGATTGGCGCATCATGGTATTCCTGCTGTTCATTTTCGCGCAATTGGGCAGGGCCATCGGCTTTAAGGGCGACAGCGGCGGGCAATTTGAAACCGCAGCGGATCAAGAACTACTGACGGGTTTGATCATGCTTGCAATGGTCACAGTCAGTCTGGTTTTTCTGTTCCGATATCTGCGGAAAACCAGATCGCAACTGCAGTCACTGCTGATCTGTACGTGGTGCGGCGCTGGACTTCCCATCCTGTTCTATGCACCACCCACAGAGAAAGGTGCCGCAGATCGCCCGCTGGTCATCCTTTGGCTTGCGGGTTCAGCCCTCTGGCTGGCGGATTTCTGGTTCCCCAAAGTTCGACCTTGCCTCACACGGTGGATCGCCTCTGCCTTCTCCTGATCCCGATTCACTTTGATCCAAATATCCCACGTGGAACGCGCCCCTTCGGCGCGTCGGGGGTGTGAAACCCCCGTCTTTGGCTGAAAACGCGCGGATGACCTGTAAGCCGGATTCTGTCCCGGGGTTTCCCCCTTGGGCGATCATTCCTCTGCCGCACCTGTCACCAGGGCGGTCAAGCTGCCAACCCGGGCCTTTGGGCTGAAGCGTCCCTGTGGGGGTCTCCTTCCCATCGGGAAGGACCTTTCCACGCAAGGCCCCTATTCGGCATTGCTCCGGGTGGGGCTTGCCATACCGTCCCGGTTGCCCGGTCCGTGGTGGGCTCTTACCCCACCGTTTCACCATCACCATGGCGACGCCGGGCGAACCCGGAACCATGGCAGACTATTCTCTGTGGCGCTTTCCCTGAGGTTGCCCCCGCCGGGCGTTACCCGGCACCCTTGCTTCATGGAGTCCGGACTTTCCTCGAAGGTCACCCCCCGCGATCACCCAGCCATCCGCGCAAAGCCCAGTTAGGACCGTCGGCAGCCCCCGTCAACCCAAATGCGACAGCTGCGCCCTCAGGTCGAAAACACCCGTAAGCCAGCCGCCAGCGCTGCATCTTCAACCTGCAACGCGCCTTGCCCCTGCGGACGGAACCGCAGCCGAAACGCGGCCATCAGATCCTGCGGTGCTGCCTGCGGATAGCCAAAGCCTTGCAAATCTGCCCAGAAATCGCCCGGCGGACCCGCCTCGGGCCATATTGCCAGCCCCTGAATTGCCAGCCGCCGCCAGTCAAACCGCCGACCCGGATCACCCTTGCGACCGGGTGCCATATCGGAATGGCCGATCACCCCGCGCGCAGAAATATCCCACCGCACCATCACGCCCCGCAAAAGCCGCTCCAACGCCGCCATCTGGCCCTCAGGAAAGGGTCGGTCGCCCGGATTGGCCAGTTCGATGCCGATCGAATGCGAGTTTACATCGTCAACACCCTTCCAGGCACCAGCCCCGGCATGCCAAGCACGCAAGGCTTCGGGCACCAACGCCTCGGCCTTCCCGGTTTCGGAAATCAACCAATGCGCGGAAACCTCGGCCACGGGATCACACAACCGCGCCCGCGCCTCGGCACAACTGGCCATGCCGGTGTAATGCAGCACCACCAGCGATGGCCGCACCCCGCCGCGCCGCTCGCCATGATTTGGCGAGGCGGCCTCGGTCACTGCAACGCAGCGCGAAAGGGTCGCGGGTCCCAATCACAGGCAAACCCATCGCCATCAGGGTCCAACCCCTTGGAATCCTTCTGCGGTCCGCCCGCAATCAGAAACGCCTGCTGCGCAAGGTCCGGCGAGGTGAATTTGCTGCAAGCCGACTTGACATTCACCATGTAAAACGCCGGCCTGTCATACAACTTGGCCCCAACCGGATTGTTGGTCGCCACAGCATATTGCGCGATGTTCGGCCCGGTATCGCCGGGCCGAACCGGCAAGGCACCGGGCTGGATGACCTGATACTGCGCACGGTTCGCCTCGATCCGCGCCTTGTCACTTTCTATCGTCTGGCGCGACGAGACAGCGTTGAAATCCTGCTCATCGGATACCCCCGCCGTCACAAAACCCATTTCCGCCGTCGTTTCGGCAATTCCGGCGGGGGCATTGCCCCTTGGACGATCACTCGCCAATGCCATCGGGTCCAGCGGCTGCGCCACCTGATCTATCGGCTGCGCCGACCTGGCAGAACCGGTCCCGGCCTCGGCTGCATCAATTGCCGATGCGGCGATGTCGGTCGAGAATGTGATCGGTGGCGCCGCGGCAGCGGGTGCCTGATAGGGGGCCAGATTGGATGCCTGCGCGTTTGCCGTTCGGCTGCGCAAATAGCTGTTGTAATCATTGAACCCAGGCCCTGACTCGGGCACAGGCGGCTGACATGCCCCAAGAGTGCTGACCAAACCGCATAGCATCATCACCGCAAAAGGCGCCCGCATCATCATCTGCCCAAACCCGTTCTTATTGTTGCCCGCCACTACCACCATTTGGCTGGCTTTGCCACAAAGCACGCCGCGCGTTCGAGCACATAAGCATGATTGAGCAGATCACCCTCTTGCCATGGCCGCCCGATCAACTGCAACCCCATCGGCAGACCCTTCTTGTCCAACCGCACCGGCACCGAAATGCCCGGCAAGCCGGCCAGATTGACCGTCACGGTGAACACGTCATTCAGATACATCTCGACCGGGTCCGAATTGGCCATTTCCCCCAGACCAAAGGCGCTTGACGGGGTTGCGGGTGTCAAGATCGCGTCTATTCCCGCAGCAAATACGGTCTCGAAGTCGCGCTTGATCAGCGCCCGCACCTTGCGCGCCCGATTGTAATAGGCGTCATAAAACCCCGCCGACAGCACATAGGTGCCCACCATGATCCGCCGCTGCACCTCGGGGCCAAAGCCTTCGGCCCGGGTCTTTTCATACATCTCGGTGATGCCATCCCCGGCCTGCAATGCCGCCCGATGCCCATAGCGCACCCCGTCATACCGCGCGAGGTTCGACGACGCCTCTGCCGGCGCAATCACATAATAGGCAGGCAGCGCGTATTTGGTATGCGGCAGACTGATATCCACAATCTGAGCCCCAGCATCGCGCATCATCGCAACACCTTCCGCCCACAGGGCCTCAATCTCGGCCGGCATGCCATCCATTCGGTACTCGCGCGGGATACCGATCTTGCGCCCGCGTATGTCACCGGTCAGGGCGGCCTCAAAATCCGGCACCGCCAGATCGGCGCTGGTCGAATCCTTTTCGTCATGCCCCGCCATCGCCGCCAGCATGATCGCCGCATCGCGCACCGATTTGGTCATCGGGCCCGCCTGATCGAGGCTGGAGGCAAAGGCCACCACCCCCCAACGGCTGACCCGCCCATAGGTCGGCTTGATACCGACAATCCCGGTAAAGGCCGCAGGTTGCCGGATCGAGCCGCCCGTATCCGTGCCCGTCGCCGCCAGACACAGATCCGCCGCCACCGCCGCCGCAGACCCGCCCGAGGATCCGCCCGGCGTCAGCCGCCGCGCATCCACCTTCCACGGGTTGATCGCATTGCCATAGCATGAGGTTTCATTGCTGGACCCCATGGCAAATTCGTCCATGTTCAGCTTGCCCAACATCACGGCACCCGCACCGAACAGCTTGGCGGTCACGGTCGATTCGTATCCTGGCTTGAACCCGCGCAGAATGTTCGACCCGGCCTGCGACGCCACACCCTTGGTGCAGAACAGGTCCTTGATCCCCAGCGGGATGCCGCACATCCCAGGCGCCTCGCCCGCCGCCAGCCACGTGTCCGCCGCCCGCGCCTGATCCAGCGCAATGTCTGGCGTCTTGTGCACAAAGGCGTTCAGATCATCGCCCGCGTCCATCGCAACCATGCAGGCCATGGTCAGATCGACCGCCGACATTTCCCCCTTGCGCAGCGCATCCCGCGCATCCGCAATCGTCCATTCGTTCGGGTTCATTCCACCACCTTCGGCACCGCAAAGAAGCCTTCCCGTGCATCCGGCGCATTGGCCAGCACCGCCGCCTGGATATCGCCATCGGTCACCACATCGGCGCGACGTTTCAGGCGCATCGGCGTGACCGACACCATAGGGTCGATGCCGGTCACATCCACCTCGTTCAACTGCGCCATGAAGCCAAGAATGCCCGACAACTGACCCGCCAGCTTGGGCAGTTCAGCCTCCTCAACCCGGATTCGGGCCAGTTTTGCGACACGGCGGGCCGTCTCAAGGTCAATCGACATGGGGGTGCTCCAGCATATACCGGCCCCTCGTTTACCTGCCCGAACGGCGGGTCGCAAGCATCAGCCGCCGCTCCAAACGCCCAGCTTGTGCACATTGCATACGATCACCGCCACCACAACCGCCACGGGTCAAGCACACCCGCCCTGACTCGCGCGCGGCCCGACCATTGGCGCCTTCGCATCGAAATCGATTACGCCATCTCGCAGATCGACGCAGGCCACCTTCGCCCCGGCTACCGCCTGCAGAACCCCGACGGCAGCTGGGCCGAGGTGGTTTCGGTCGTGGAGCGCGCCGAACCGCTTGACGCCTGGAACCTGACGGTCGAGGATGCGAACAGCTACTTCGTCGCGGGTGAGGCGGGGGCGCAGCCGGTTTGGGTGCATAATAGCTGTTTTGAGTTCGATAAATTCAAATACATGCACGATGAAATGAGGCTTGATAGATATTCAAATTTGTCGAACAATGAAATTGTGTCATCCCTCTTCAGAGGGGAAGATAGGTTGCTGGTCGGGAAAGATGGCTTGATTTGGAAAGGCAATGAGAGAATTAAAATACTGGAACAAAGGGGATTTGATATGAAGACCATCAAGGACCAAATGACTTACGAAAACCTCTATACGCCGAGCCCACTTGGAAACTGGTGGGAGAATTGAATGACTCCGATTGAAATAAGGGTTCGGCATCTAATGATCCTGCAAAGCCAAGTCAACGTCCTATAC
>JBAXXO010000235.1:0-5115 GCA_037127855.1 Alphaproteobacteria bacterium | reverse complement strand
TCCGCCGTGCGGGTATGGTCTGTGGCAATGCGCCATGTGGCCAGAAACCGCATACCGTTCCAGATTGAAAACACCGTATTGGTATTGCCGCAATCAATGGCCAGCAGCATCGTCGCCCCCATCATCCATGAAAGTCATTTTGGTCCGAATATCCACTTTCTTTGCAAACACCACATATCGGATCAAAAGAACACCTCTGCGGCGGAAATCGCCACCTGGCCCTGCGCCTGTGCCAAGATCAGTGCACCTGTCGCATCAATGGTTTCAAACCGTCCCTCGCGGCTCACATCCCCTGTCCGGGCGCGAATCGTCTGACCGAGTCGCGCCGCGTGGCCCAGCCATTCCTGACGCAGCGGTGCAAAGCCCCTGGTCTGAAACACCGCTTCCCAATGCGCATAGGCCGGGGCCAGATGGTCCAGAAACGCCTCGGGCGTCACAGATTGCCCGGTCTCCGCCAGCAAGCTGACCGGCCGCACAGCCCCCGGCTCGACCGCGGTGCCCTCGGGTGCGGCCCGCAGGTTCACCCCGATGCCGATGGCAAGATGCGCCACCCCTGCCCCGGCCGACTGGCTTTCCAGCAAGATACCGGCGACCTTGCCACCGTTCAGCAAGACGTCATTTGGCCATTTCAACGCAAAGGCGTCCGGCAAGCCGGTCACCGCCACCAAAGCCTGACGCAGCGCCAGGGCCGCGGCAAAACTGCGCAGCGCGACGACCGAGGCAGGCTCGATCGGGCGCAGGATCAGCGTGGCGTGAAAGTTGCCACGCGGGCTGATCCAGGACCGGGCGCGCCGACCGCGGCCGGCGGTTTGTTCATGGGCCAAGAACCACGCCGGCCCGGTCAATGTCGGGGCCAGCCTCAGGCCATGGGCATTGGTGCTGTCAGCGCTGTCCAGGATGTGGCGCGCTACGTCCAGCGGCCAGGGCGCGTCAGCCGACAAGCGATTTTGCAGCAGCCACCGCCGCTGGCTCCAGCCCAAAGAAGTTGACGATGCCCAACACCATGATCGCGGCGACACAAACCAAAGCCAGCCATTGTACAGGCACCATTCGACTTTCAGCGCCATCCACATCCACACCGAAATACATGAAATACACGATCCGCAGATAGTAGAACGCCCCGATCACCGAAGCGACTGCGCCTGCAAGCGCCAACCATGCCATATCCGCATCTACCGCCGCCTTGAGTACATAGAACTTTCCAAAAAAGCCCAACATCGGCGGAATGCCTGCCAGCGAAAACAACAAGACCAGCATCGCCAGCGCCTTCATCGGCGCGCGTTTGGAAAACTGGTTCAGGCTGCCGATATCGGTGACCGGCTTGCCATCCCTTTCCAGCGACAGAATGAAGGCAAAGGTGCCGACATTCATGGTCACATAGATGACCATGTAGATCAGCATGGCCTGCACACCTTCTGCCCCACCCGACGCCAGCCCCATCAGTGCAAATCCCATATGCGCGATCGACGAATAGGCCATCAGGCGCTTTATGTCGTTCTGGCCAATCGCAGCAATCGCGCCAAGGAACATCGAGGCCACCGACAGCGCAGCCAGAACCTGGCTCCACTGTGCTGTCACGCCGCCGAACGCATCCTGAACCAGCCGCGCGATCAGCGCCATGGCAGCGACCTTCGGTGCTGTAGCGAGAAGGGCGGTGACGGGGGTCGGTGCGCCTTCGTAGACATCTGGTGTCCACATGTGGAAAGGGACTGCGGAAATCTTGAAAGCAAGGCCCGACAGCATGAATACCAGCCCGAACAGCAGGCCCAGTGGCACACCGTGGCTGACCGTCGTCAGAATGCCACTGAAAAGAGTGGTGCCGGCAAAACCGTAGACGAGGGATGCGCCATATAGCAACAGGCCCGACGACAATGCGCCCAGCACAAAATACTTCAGGCCAGCCTCGGTCGATTTGGCGTTGTCACGTTGCAGCGCCGTCACGACATACAAGGCCAGGGATTGCAGTTCCAACCCCATATACATCACCATCAGGTCACCCGCCGACACCATGACCATCATGCCGACCACGGACAGGGCCACCAATACAGGATATTCGAATCGCCCCAAGCCGCGACGCGCCATGTAATCGCGTGAGATGATCAGCACGGCGGCTGCCGACAACAAGATGGTCACCTTGGCAAAGCGGGCAAAGGCGTCTTGGGTGAACATGCCGCCAAAGCCACTTTCGTTGCCCGTCTGGCCGAGGCTGATCCACAGCGCCAGCGCCACCATCACCGCCGCTGTTGCCCAGGTCAGGGCATCGGTCATGGCATCCTTTCCGGTATAGACGGCGACCAGCAAGGCGACCATGGCATATAGCGACAGGATCAGTTCTGGCAGGACGAGGAAGAAGTCAGACATCATCAAGTCCTTCAGTTCTGGACAGCATCAGCAGGTGCCGGGGGTGCGATTTCAACCGCCGGGACAGAGGCACGGAATTCGGTGATCAGCGCGCCCACCGAGGCGCCGGTGATATCGGTGACGATGGCCGGATAGATACCCAGCAGCAGTGTCATCGCGACCAGTGGCGCAAAGATCAGACGCTCGCGCCGGGACATGTCACCGATGGATTGCAAGGCCGCCTTGACCAAGGGGCCAAAGGCCACCCGGCGGTACAGCCAAAGACCATAGGCCGCCGACAGGATCACGCCGGTTGTGGCCACGGCTGCGACCAGCGTGTTGACCTGAAAGATGCCCATCAGCACCAGAAACTCGCCCACAAAGCCCGAGGTGCCGGGCAGGCCCACATTGGCCATGGTGAAGAACATGAACACCAGGGCGTACAGCGGCATCCGGTTGACCAGACCGCCATAGGCGTCAATCTCACGCGTGTGCAAACGATCATAGATCACACCCACGCACAGAAACATTGCGCCCGAGATGAAGCCGTGTGACAGCATCTGAAAGATGGCGCCGTCGATGCCCTGCTGGTTGACGGTAAAAATCCCCATGGTGACATAGCCCATATGGGCGACCGAGGAATAGGCCACCAGCTTTTTCATGTCGGTCTGGACCAGCGCCACCAGCGATGTGTAAACGATGGCAATCGCCGACAGCCAAAACACCATGGGCGCCCACAGGTTCGTCGCCACGGGGAACATCGGCAGGCTAAAGCGTAAAAAGCCATAGCCGCCCATCTTGAGCAATATTGCCGCCAGAACGACCGAACCCGCCGTCGGGGCCTGAACGTGGGCATCGGGCAACCAGGTGTGGAATGGCCACATCGGCATCTTGACCGCAAAGCTGGCAAAGAACGCAAGGAACAGCAGCGTCTGCAACCCACCTGCGATATGCAGGCCCAGCACCACCATCGGCTCATGCGCAAAGTCAAAGGTCATCAGCGTTGGTATATCGGTGGTTTGGGCGGCGTAATACATCGCCACCATGGCGACCAGCATCAGAACCGATCCAAGCAAGGTGTACAGAAAGAACTTGAACGCCGCATAGATCCGGTTCGCGCCGCCCCAGATCCCGATGATCAGGAACATGGGGATCAGTCCCGCCTCGAAGAACAGATAGAACAGCATCAGATCGAGCGCGCAGAACACCCCCAGCATCAGGGTCTCCAGCAACAGGAAGGCGATCATGTATTCCTTGACGCGGGTGTCCACGCTCCAGCAGGCCGCGATGGTCAGCGGCATCAGGAATGTGGTCAACATCACGAACAGGATCGAGATGCCGTCCACCCCCATCTTGTAATGCAGACCGATGACCCAAGGCCGGTCCTCGACAAATTGAAAACCGGTATTGGTGGGGTCAAAGCCCTTGAGCAGGAACAGCGAAGCGACAAGGCTTAGAACGCTGGCGAACAGCGCTAGCCAGCGGGCATTGCGGGCCGCGGCGGCGTCGTCGCCGCGCAGAAACAAAGCCAGAATGATCGCAGCCAGCGCCGGGATGAAGGTGATGATCGAAAGAAGGTTATCCATCAGTGTGCTCCTGTCCAGAGCGTCATCCAGGTCAGCAGCACTCCGATCCCGATCACCATCGCAAAGGCATAGGTAAAGATGTAGCCAGACTGGAACCGGCCAGCCAGACGGGTAAAGAACGGGACGATGCCCATCGCCACGCCGTTCAGCGAGCCGTCGATCACGTCGCCATCCCCGCGCTTCCACAGAAAGTTGCCCAACCATTTGGCGCTGCGGACGAAGATTACGTCGTACAGCTCATCAAAATACCATTTGTTCAGCAAGAAACGGTACAGCGGTGCCTGTTGTGCCGCCAGTTGGGCAGGGAGTTGCGGTTTGGCGATGTAGAACAGATAGGCCATTGCAAAGCCGATCAGCATGGCGACAAAGGGGGCAACCCTGACCCAGACCGGGGCTTCATGCGCGGCCTCGAGCACCCTGTTCGCCTCGCCGATATAGATGCCGCCCTTGCCTGGGGCTGCCCCCTCGGTCAGGTTGAAGAAATGGCTCATGACCTCGTGGTTGCCAAAAAAGCTGTTGTACCAGATCATCCCGGCGAACACCGCCCCGACGGCCAGCACGCCCAGCGGGATCAGCATGGTCAGCGGGCTTTCGTGGGCCTGTTCGTGGGCGTGGTGATCACCCTTTTCAGGGCCATAGAAGGTCATGAAGATCAGTCGCCACGAATAAAAGCTGGTAAAGCAGGCCGCCACCACCAGCAGGGTAAAGCCATACATCGAGCCACCGGCATAGGCGCTTTCAATAATCGCATCCTTGGAGAGAAAGCCTGCAAATCCGAAATGGGTCAGCGGGATGCCGACACCGGTGATGGCAAGGGTGCCGATCATCATCATGGCAAAGGTAAAGGGGATCTTGCCGCGCAGATTGCCGTAATTGCGCATGTCTTGTTCGTGATGCATCGCGGTGATCACCGACCCCGCGCCCAAGAACAGCATGGCCTTGAAAAACGCATGGGTGAACAGGTGGAACATCGCGGCACCGTAGACGCCCGAACCCGCTGCCACGAACATGTAGCCCAGTTGCGAACAGGTCGAATAGGCGATCACGCGCTTGATGTCATTTTGCACCAGACCGACGGTCGCAGCAAAAAAGGCAGTTGAGGCGCCGATGATCACGATCAGGTTCCGGGCCTGAGGTGCGAATTCGTACAGGGGCGACATCCGGCAGACCAGAAACACCCCTGCGGTCA
>JBAXXO010000234.1:0-5121 GCA_037127855.1 Alphaproteobacteria bacterium | reverse complement strand
GATATAGGCCCGCCCCGCCCCGGCCCTGACCTGATTGGCCGCCAGATTGACCGCCTCCATCCCGCTGGCACAAAAGCGGTTGATCGACAGGCCCGGAATGCTTTCGTCCAGCCCCGAGGCCAGCACCGCGCTGCGCGCCAGACAGCCGCCCTGCTCACCCACCTGCGTGACATTGCCCCAGATGACATCCTCGACCGCATGCCCCGTCAGCCCGTTCCGCATCCGCAACGCATCCAGCATCTGCGCCGACAAGGCCACGGCGGTCACCTCGTGCAACGCACCCTCCGCCCGGCCCTTGCCACGCGGGCTGCGCACGGCGTCATAGATGAAAGCATCGGTCATGACGGTGTTCTCCTTACAGACGGTCGGCGGGGCTGCCGGGCATCAGATCATAGGGGGCCTTCCAGCCGGGCAGCGCGGAAATGCGCGCAAGCCAAGCGTCGATATGCGGCCATGCGGCACGGTCAAAGCCGTAAGGTTCGGGATAATACAGATACCCGCAGCAGGACAGATCGGCGATGGTCACCGCATCACCGGCAACCCAGCGGCGCCGTTCCAGATGCGTGTCCAGCACCGAATAAGCCGTTTTCAGCCGCGCCTGAAGAAAGGCGATCAAATCTGCAGACCGCTTGGCCTCGGGCAGGAAATTCATCTGAAAGCGCGTCATGCCGATCTGGGTCGAGAATTTGTGATTGTCCCAAAACAGCCAGCGCAAGATCTCGCGCCGCTCTGCCGCGGATTTGCCCGCAAGCTTGCCGGATTTCGAACTGATATAGTCCAGCATCACGCCCGACTGGGTCAGCGTGGTGTCGCCATCCACCAGAACCGGCACTTCACCCATGACATTGATCGCCCGAAACTCCGGTGTCCGTGTCGCCCCGTTGAAAAAGTCGACATAGACCGGCTCCCAGTCCATGCCGGCCAGGGTCAGCGCCAAGGCCACCTTGTAGGCATTGCCACTTTCGCCAAAGCAGTAAAGTCTTATCGTCATGTCCTTGCGCCCTTTGCTGCCGGCAGAACGGGGGGTTTCACACCCCCCGGGGCAACCTTGCCCAAGTGGGCAAGGTTGCCAACCCCCCGTGGAGTATTTCTGCCAGTATGAAGATGGATCAGGTTTGTTGGTATTTTATTAAACATTTCGCGGCATCCTGCCACTACGGTACAGGGAGGAGTCCCGATGACCGTCCAGTGTGAAGCCCCGCACGGCCGAACGGATAACCAAGCCGGGGGTGCTGTGTGGGGTGGATCCTGCATTCATACTGGTGAAAATACTCGCCCGCGGCAGGCGTCCGGCGGTTGCGACCAAAACCGACCTCATCCCTTGCGCGCCTCCCGGTCCGAAGTGAACAGGCGCAGGCGGTGGGTCTGGTTGTCGGTATCGGTCACGCTGGCACACGGTTCGAACCGAAACGAAAGCGCCACGCCCTCCTCCCGTCCGGCTTCGGCCGCAAAACGCTGCGGGCGGCGGTCACTGTCCTCGGTCTTGGCGACGGGAAAGCGGCGGGTCAGGCGAAAGCGTTTGGGCATCGATCACTCCGAAAGACTGGTTCCAGCCTAGAACGCCTCGGCCGATAAGGCCATCACCGGATCCGCCCCGCTTTCGATGCGCGCCAGATGCAGCGCACAGGCCGGCAACTGGCGGGCCATGTAATAGCGACCGGTCGCAAGTTTTGCCGTGCAGAACGCCGGATCGTCGCCCCGGTCGATACCCTCAAGCGCGGCGCGGGCCATGCGGGTCCACATCAGCCCCATGGCGACATGGCCCATCAGATGCAGGAAATCGCTGGACCCCGCCAGCGCTGCATTGGGGTCTTTCATCCCGTTGGCGACAAAGAACCCACCCGCCGCCTGCATCTGTTTGGAGGCCGTCTTCAGCGCCTTGGTGAAAACCTCCATGCGCGGATCGTCGTCATGGGCCTGACATTCCGCCTTGACCATGGCAAAGAACGCCATCACATGGCTGCCGCCATCCGCCATCAGCTTGCGGCCCACCAGGTCCAGCGCCTGCACGCCATTGGCCCCTTCATAGATCATCGCAATCCTTGCGTCGCGCACGAACTGGCTGGCGGGATTGTCCTCGATATAGCCGTGGCCGCCCCAGATCTGCTGGGCCTGCACCGTCATTTCGAACCCCTTGTCGGTCTGGAACCCCTTGATCACCGGGATCAGCAGCGACACCAGCCCCTCTGCCGCCGCGTCGCCGCCGCGCACGGATTGGTCGATCAGCGAGGCACCCCAAAAGGTCAGCGCCCGCGCGCCCTCGACAAAGCTTTTCTGATCCATCAGCGCCCGCCGGATATCGGGATGCACGATCAGCGGGTCTGCCGGACCCGCCGCGTTGACCACGCCGGTGATGGCCCGCCCCTGCAACCGCGCACGCGCATAGGCCAGCGATGCCTGATACGCCGCCTCGGCCACCGCATAGCCCTGCAATCCCACCCCCAGCCGCGCCTCGTTCATCATGGTGAACATGGCGCGCATGCCCTTGTGCAGATCGCCCAGCAGCCAGCCTCTTGCCCCGTCATAGTTCATCACACAGGTTGCATTGCCATGGATGCCCATCTTGTCCTCGACCTTGCCGACAAAGACGCCGTTGCGCATGTCCCCGATCATCTTCGGCACGATGAACAGCGAAATCCCCTTGGTCCCCTCGCCGCCCCCCGGCGCCTTTGCCAAGACCAGATGCACGATATTCTCGGCCATGTCGTGGTCCCCGGCCGAGATGAAGATCTTGGTGCCCGTCACCAGATAGGACCCATCTGCCTGCGGTTCTGCGCGCGTCCGCATCAGCCCAAGATCGGTGCCACAATGCGGTTCGGTCAGGTTCATCGTGCCGGTCCATTGGCACGAGGCCAGCTTTGGCAGATAGAATGCCTTTTGCTCGGCCGTGCCATGCACATTGATCGCCGAATAGGCACCATGGGTCAGCCCCTGATACATGTTCAGCGCCATGTTGGCAGATACCAGCACCTCACCCACCGCCGTGCCCATCAGATAGGGCAGCCCCTGACCGCCAAACTCGGTCGCGCAGTCCAGCGCCGTCCAGCCACCCTGCCGCAGCGTGTCAAACGCCGCCTTGAAACCCGGCGGCGTGCGCACCACGCCATTCTCGATGTGGCAGCCCGCACGGTCGCCCGCGGCATTCAGCGGCACCAGCACGTCGCTTGCCAGCTTGCCCGCCTCTTCCAGCACGGCGGCGGTAAAGCCCGGGTCAAGGTCGGCATAGCCGGGAATGGCAAGGCCCTGCACCCCCATCACCTGATGCAATACAAACTGCATGTCCTTGACAGGGGCGGCATAGGTCATCGCATCTTCCTTTACTCTGCGGCGTGGGCAAAGCCGGCGATCATCGCGGCCCCCGCCTCCAGTTCCACCTTCAATTCGGCAATCGCCGCGTCCAGTTCCGCGCGCTGCGCCGCCATCTGGGTCAGTCTTTGCTGGCCCAGCGTATAGCAGCGCGTCAGTTGCGCCTGGTTCGCCCCGTCATGGCTGTACAGGTCGAGAATCTGGCGGATATCTTCCAGCGAAAAGCCAAAGCGTTTGCCGCGCAGGATCAGTTTCAGCCGGGCGCGGTCGGTTCTGGTGAACAGCCGTGCAGTGCCGCGGCGCTGCGGCGCCAGCAGTTCCTTGGCCTCGTAAAAGCGCAGCGCGCGCGGCGTCACGTCAAAAGCGTCGCACATCTGGCGTATGGTCATTGTCTCGTCGGACATCATAGGTCTCATGTATTGCGGATCATGTCCCCCAGATGGGAAGGCCCGCGCCGCAAGTGTATGGCACTTTACGTTAACGTTATCGTAACGTGACGTCACAAAAGGATCATGACAGCCGTTTCAGCTCCAGCAGCGCCGTTTCGCGCAGGCTGCGCAGATCATGGATCGACGAGTCCAACGCGCTGCGCTGCCCGTCCAGCGCCAGCAACTGCCGGTCGGCCATTTCCAGCCAAGCCTCGAGCTGCGGCTTGGTGCCCTTTTGCTGATAGATCGCCAGCCATTGCCGGATTTCCTCCAGCGAAAAGCCGAACCTGCGGCCACGCAGGATCAGCGTCAGCCGCGCCACCTCGCGCGGGCCGTAAAACCGCGCACGACCTGCCTTTTCCGGCGCCAGCAATTCGATATATTCATAATAGCGCAGCGTGCGCGGCGTCACCTCGAACCGCGCGCACATCTCTTTGAAACTGAGCCGAACCTCTGTCATCAAAGCCCCCCTTGACACCAAACTACGGCCATCGCCCCCCCGGCGCAATAACCCCGAACCCTCACATCCGGCTGCAGGCCCATCTTGCGCCTGCCCCCCGATAAGGGAATAGTGATTGTCAAGGAGCCGCCATGCCCGACCCCAGCCCTGATGCAGCCCAACAAGACCCTTACCAAGACCCTGTCAAACAAGACCCTGTCAAACAAGACCCTGTCAAACAAGACCTGGCCCGCCTTCACCGTTCCCGCCAGTTCATGGACTCGTTGCCCCATGCCCGCGCCTTGGGTATGCGGTTGATCCAGATGGGGCAGGGCAGGGCGGTTGTCACCATGGATTACGACCCCCGTTTCATCGGCGACCCGGTCACCGGCGTGCTGCATGGTGGCGCAATCTCGGCCTTGATGGATACCGCCTCGGGGGCCTCGGTCATGGCGCACCCCGAATCCCCCGCCGCGACCGCCACCCTTGGCCTGCGCATCGACTACATGCGCCCCGCCACCCCCGGCCAGCGCATCACCGCAAGGGCCGAATGTTACCATGTCACCCGCTCGGTCGCCTTCATCCGCGTCACGGCCACCGATAACGATGAAACCCGCCCCGTGGCCTGCGGCACCGGCACCTTTACCCTCGACCGCCCCAACCCGGACCCGGCAGCATGAGGGCCCCACCCGAACCCGTCGAAATCATAAAGTCGCGTCGCGAGGCGGCCTTGCAATGGCTGACCCAAGGCGTGCCCTATCTTCAGTTCCTCGGCATCCAGTTCGACCGGCGCGGCGACGAATTGACCGCCATCCTGCCCTTTGATGATCGCCTGATCGGCAACCCCATGCTGCCCGCGCTGCATGGCGGTGCCACGGCCGCCTTTGTGGAAACCACCGCCATCATCGAGCTGGCCTGGACCACCCTGTGGGAGGATAGCGAGGCCGG
>JBAXXO010000233.1:0-5157 GCA_037127855.1 Alphaproteobacteria bacterium | reverse complement strand
AGCCCGCTCAACCCCGCAATCGACACCGTCGCCAGCGCCGAGGATCCCAGCAACAGCAGGTCCTGCCGGTCGCCATGATACAGCAACGGCACCCCAAATCGCCCGGCCAGCAAACCCAGCCAGAACAGCGAAACCAGAAAGGCGCTTTGCGTCGGCGGATAGGCAAAGATCGCGACAAAATACTCGGCCACCCAGTTCGACACCCCCAGTTCGACACCGACATAGAAAAACAGCGCCAGAAATGACAGCCAATAGGCCGGATGGCGGCTGATCCGCGCCGCGCCCGCCACCGCCGGGGCATCATCGCCCGCGACGGTAAAGCTCATGTCCAAGAACACGATGGCCACCGCAAGGGCCGCGAAAACCCCGCTCATACAACGATAGATGGCAACCCATTCAAACCCGGCTCCAATCAACCCCGCCAAAGCCAAAGGCCCTATGATCGCGCCCATGGCAAAGGCCCCGTGCATCAGGTTCATCGGCCGCCCCGTCCGGGCCGTATCCAGCCGCAATGTCGTCCAGTTGACCGAGATTTCGACACATCCCAGTCCGATGCCCAGAAAGGCGCTTAGCAGAATGTTGGTCACAGGATCGGATGTGGCGGCAAAGAACGCCAACCCCACCGCCTGAACCGTCAGCCCGACCAGAATGGTCTGCTTGGCCCCGAATGACCGAACCAGAAAGCCGCCCACGAATGTAAAGCAGAAGTAAGCCACCGCATTGGCGCCCAGAACCAGACCTGCCGTGAAATAACTCCAGCCGAAACTGGTCAGAATTTTCGGCAGCAAGGCCCCGATGATCGTCATCGCGGTGCCAAAAACGACAAACACCCCGAACAAGGCAAGGAATATCCAACGAAAGCGTCGTTCGATCAAAGGCATGGTGTCCCGCCAAGGCTTGTGACTGCATCGGCCTTCTAGGGGGACTGGGCCCCGATGACCAGACCCGAACCAACATGGCCTGATCCAAGTTCGTCCATGCCACTTGTCCATGCCACTTGGCCAAGCCGCCGGGCCGCTGTCCCGCCGGAGTTGGACTTGTAAGGCCGATATCGCGGTGATAGCGTTGTCAGGGCTGGGTCGATGCAGCCGAAAGCCGCTGATCGGCCAAGGAATTCAAACGCAAGATCATTAAGGTAGGGGGGGACCGCCCCTGCTTTGCGGCGAAAGGACATGATTTGCTGATCGGAGCCATCGCCGATGACCTGACTGGTGCAACCGACCTGTGTCTGATGCTGTCGCGGGCAGGGCTGTCTGTGGTGCAGGTCATGGGCGTGCCGTCAGGGCCGCTGCCACAGGCGGATGTGGTCGTGATCGCCTTGAAATCGCGCACCATCGCTGCGGCGCAGGCAGTGGAACTGTCCCTTCAGGCGGTCCGCGCCCTGCGCGGGGCGGGTGCCGGGCAGATCCTGTTCAAATACTGCTCCACCTTCGACAGCACCGATCAGGGCAATATCGGCCCGGTGACCGAGGCATTGCTGGAACTGACGGGCTGTGACCTGACCGTGGCCTGCCCTGCCTATCCCGCCAACCAGCGCACGGTTTACAAGGGCCATCTTTTTGTCGGTGACCAGTTGCTGTCTGACAGCCCGATGCGTGATCACCCCCTGACCCCGATGCGCGATGCCAATCTGGTCCGGGTCTTGCAACGTCAAACCCGCCTGTCCGTGGGATTTCTGGCGGCGGCAACCATCGCCGCAGGCGCGGACGCGGTCCGGCAGGCCTTTGCCGAGGCAAGGTCGCGGCACCAACACATCCTGATCACGGACACCCTGACCGATGCCGATCTGATGACCTTGGGCGCCGCCTGCAAGGACATGGCCGTGGTGACGGGTGGGTCGGGCATCGCCATGGGCCTTGCCGCCAACTTTCCGCGCCAAGCGACGGCCAAGCCGGCCACCATGCCCGCCGCCCGGGGCCGCGCAGCGGTGCTGGCCGGCTCTTGTTCGTCTGCCACCCTCGCGCAGATCGCCGCGGCCCAGGCCGCCGGAATGCCCAGCCTCGCCCTCGATCTGACCGCGCTGACAAGCGGCACCCAAACCGCAAGTCAGATTGCGGCTTGGGTGATCGCGCAACCCGCCACGGCGCTGGTCTATTCCTCGACCGCGCCCGAGCATCTTGCCCGCATCCACGCCAGCATGGGCCGCGCGGCGTCTGGCACGCTGGTCGAACATACTTTGGCACAGGTCGCGCAGCATCTGGCGGCACAGGGCTTCACCCGTTTGATCATCGCCGGAGGCGAGACCTCTGGGGCCGTGGTCACAGCCCTTGGCGTCACCCAACTGGCCATCGGCCCTGAAATCGCCCCCGGCGTGCCATGGACCCGCGCCACCTCGGGCCCCGATCTGGCGCTCGCGCTGAAATCCGGCAATTTCGGCGCGCCCGACTTCTTTCTGACCGCCTGGTCCCTGCTCAGCGAGGCCGCAGAATGACCCTTGCGTCCCTCGACGACCTGCGTGCCGATATCATCCGCACCGGCGCTTCGCTGTTCAACCGCGGCCTGACGGCGGGATCTTCCGGCAATATCTCGGTGCGCCTGCCCCAGGGCGGCTTTCTGATGACGCCGACCAACGCCTCGCTGGGCGCGCTCGACGCTGCGCGATTGTCGCATTTTGATGCCGACCACCGGCTGATCGCGGGCGATGCACCCACCAAAGAGGCGTTTTTGCACGTCGCCATGTACACCGAACGCCCCGATGCTCAGGCGGTCGTCCATCTGCATTCCACCTATGCCACCGCCATCTCGATCCTGCGTGACGTGAACCCTGCCGATGTCCTGCCGCCTTTGACCGCCTATTACATCATGCGTGTCGGCCGGCTTCCCCTCGTGCCCTATCACGCCCCGGGTGACCCAAGCCTTGCCGATGCCGTGCGGTCGCTGGCCCGGACCCATCACGCCGTCCTGCTGGCCAATCATGGCCCCATCGTTGCGGGCACCACGCTCGCCAATGCCCAATACGCGGTCGAGGAGCTGGAGGAAACCGCACGACTTTACCTGCTCCTCCACGGCCATCCGACCCGCAACCTGACACAAGCGCAGGTCAGCGACCTGCAAGAACGTTTCAACCTGACCTGAAAGGGACAAAGATGCCGTCACCCGAAACTATAGGCTTCGTAGGCACCGGCCTGATGGGCCAGGGCATGGCTGCCAACATCGTCGGCAAAGGCTATGCCCTGAGCGTGATCGCCCATCGCAACCGCGCGCCCATCGATGACCTGATCGCCCGCGGCGCGACCGAGGCTGCCAGCCTGACCGACCTCGCCGGCAGATGTTCGGTGATCTTCCTGTGCCTGACCGGCGCACCCGAGGTTGCCGCCGTCGTGCGCGGCCTGAAACCCGGTCTGACCAAGGGCACGGTGATCATCGACACCTCGACCTCCGACCCGACCGTCAGCCTTGCCCTTGCCGCCGAACTGGCCGCCATCGGTGTGGACTATGCCGACGCACCGCTTGGCCGCACCCCCAAAGAAGCCTGGGCCGGCACGCTCGACTGCATGGTCGGCGCGACGGATGCCACCTTTGCCCGCATCCAGCCCATCATTGCGACCTGGGCCGGCAAGATTGTCCATATCGGCGGCGTCGGTGATGGTCACAAGATGAAACTGCTGAACAATTTCCTGTCGCTCGGCTATGCGGCGCTCTATTCCGAGGCGCTGGCCCTGTCGGCCAAGGTCGGCATTCCCGTGGCGACCTTTGATCAAGTGATCCGCGGCGGTCGGATGGATTGCGGCTTTTACCAGACCTTCATGGGCTATGCGCTGGAAGGCAACCGCGAGTCGCACCGCTTTACCTTGACCAACGGCTTCAAAGACATGCGCTATGTCGAGGCGATGGCCAATGCAGCCACCATGACCACCCCCCTCGCCTCGGCCATCAAGAATTCGTTCGGCACGGCTGTGGCCAATGGCGGTGGCGGCCCGACGGACTATGTGCCGCATCTTGCCGATTTCATCGCCAAGGCAAATGGCGCGCAGTAGCGCGCGTCCGTTTGCCAATGCCCGTGCAACCGCGACCTGATGCCGAATTCCCGGCGCGGTCGCCGCTGCGACCGCCGCCGGATCGACGCGCGGGCATTCCTTGACAAACGCGCGATGGTCGTGGTGAGCGACGCCGCAAAGTCCGCCCCTGCCTCGATTGCCGCCTCACCGTCCTGCGCTTGCCGCCATATTCCGCCGCCATTCCCCTGTGAAAAGGGCCCAACCCTTGCCTCTTCATACTGGCCCAAATACTCTCTTCCTTCTCCGACTTGACAGCCCCCCCCGCCTCAGCCGAACTGATCACACAAGAGGTGCATCATGCAAATGGGTCTGTCCGACAAAATCATCCTGATCACCGGTGCCGCCAGCGGTATCGGCCTTGCCACCGCCCGCACTGTCCTGAACGAGGGGGTCGGCGGCCTGATCGTGACCGACCGCGACGCACAGGGCCTGAAAAATGCCGCCCTGTCGCCGGCCTTGACGATCACCGCCGACCTTGCCGATCCCGCCGCCCCCGACATGCTGCTGAACGCGGCCCGTCTGCGCTTTGGTCGCCTTGACGGTCTGGTCAATGCCGCAGGCCTGACAACCCGCGCCAGCCTTACCTCGGGCACGCCCGCGATCTGGGATGAACTCTTCGCGGTGAACGCCAGGGCGGCCTTCTTCCTGATGCAGGCCGCGGCCCGCGACATGCTGGCGCGCGCCGCGGCGGGCTCGATCGTCAACATCCTGTCGATGAACGCCCATTGCGGCGCACCCGACCTTGCCATCTATTCCGCCACCAAAGGTGCCCTGGCCACGCTGACCCGCAACGCCGCCAGCGCCCATATGGCCGACCGCATCCGCGTCAACGGCATCAACCTCGGCTGGGTTGCAACCGAGTCCGAACGCCGGATGCAATCCGTCACCCTGGGTCTTGGCCCCGAATGGGAGGCCGAGGCGGCCGCCCGCATGCCCCTTGGCCGCCTGCTGCAGGCCGACGAGGCGGCAAGGCTTGCCACCTTCCTGCTCGGCACCGCCTCTGAACCCATCAGCGGCGCTGTCATCGACCTCGAACAAAAGGTCGCAGGTGCATCATGACTGCGCCCCGCATGACGGCACCCCGCGACTATGACAGCCTGCCGCGACAGCCTGCTGTGACAGCCTGCGCAGCACCCTGATCCTGCGTGCCGAACGGCTG
>JBAXXO010000232.1:0-5165 GCA_037127855.1 Alphaproteobacteria bacterium | reverse complement strand
GTAGGAGATTGCGGAGCTCAGCGACTTTCTCGTTTCGAAGCGTCTCATCTACGGGATCTGGCGTAGTAGATTGCACACCCACATGGGCAAGATTTTCAGGCGAGCCTGGGCCATTGTCCCCCGCTTGCAGCGGAGCGTCCATGACTCTAAACGCGTACTGCCCTGACTCTAGAAGCAGCCCAACCAGATCACCGTAGGCGAATTCGAGAAACTTCGCTTCGTGGCGACGCTCTTTCTCCGCCCCCTTGCCGGCCGCTTGAGCTCCAGCAATGTTCCAGTCAACTGCAACTTTGCTGATCAATCCGAGCACATCCATGCTGATGTAGCGCCGTTCGCCATGAATATCGAGGTGAGGTATTAGGTCTCCTTGCGCAAACGCGCTAACCTTGAGTCTGCCAGTCTTTGCGTCGAAATCACGCGGATTCCAGATCAGTCGTAACAGTTTTTCCTCGTTCACGAACACAAATAGCTCCGCTGGTCAGGGGCCAAGCAAATGAATCAATTCGTTAGAAACTGGCGCAGCAACCTCTGCCCGACCGCTCTTTACGACCTTTTCGCCACGCCTGACGAAGTAAGAATACAGCCCTTTTCCGCGAACAGATAGATTCCCCAGAAGGCCTGGTTCCGACCAGGTCATGACTATACAACCCTCGTCATCGGCCCCAACCATCGGAACATGTCCATCGGGAAGATTTTCGGCCAATTGGCGTGCAAGGATTTCCGCTTGTTTTCCGACTTCTTCAGGTACCGCTTTGGTGCCCGGCCCACGCCATTCGGCCTCCAATGCAGCATATTCCTGAACTTCGGTCACGACGTGCATCCATACTTCGGGAAGACGTAGAGTGGATGCCGCTCTTGACAGCCAGTTTTCCCCAACCAATGGCTGCTCAGCTTTGGCATCATCGTCCACCTGTTCGATTTTCGTCATGACATCGGTCGCTCTGTGCTTAAGACTGACCGAGTATCTCTGTGAAACCCTGCTTAGAGGCTTATACTCCAGTACGGTTCTCGCAATTTCGTGCAACACGTCCTTTGCGACCCAACTAGTTCGCGATTCACTGGCATACTTAACACCGAACAACGACGGGATTGGAGATTGCCTTTGCCAACGGACGGTATCGGCGGTCTGGACATGGTGCATCGTCAATTTCCCTTTTTCAAGCCTATGTTCCCAGCCATCTCTTCTGTGATGGTAGAGGCAATGAGATGGATCGAACGTCCATGAAGTAACGTAAACTTCTGAACAAGATCAGCAACGCCAAACCCAGCGCCATCCGTCCTGATCTCACATTTTGAAAAGATCTGGATGCTCTTGGCTTCCTTCTCGAATTCGATCGTACCCTGCTGAGCATCAAAATTCTGGTTGACTAGGCACTTGTCGTCGCCAAGATATTCGTACCAGCCACGGTGAACATGCCAGAGTTCTCTTCCACTGAGAGCGCTTTCAGGCAAAAGAGCAAGAATCTCACCCCGAAGCAGTCCGTCAGGTCTTGCCTGCACAACCTCGCCCTGGAAGATGAACCTGTCCGTATATTCTAGTGTTGCAGAGGCTGCGTTCACCAGATTCCCGGCATCTGCAAGTAGGTCGCCGCAAACCGATTGGAATCGCGCGAATGATTTCGTCCAGCCTCGGTAGTCGCCTGACTCGTAACTCATCCGGCTGTTCTGCAACGTGAGCGCTTCCACTATGGCATTGCCAACGCCCATAACTCGGGTCGAAAGCCATCCCACTTCGTTGCCCCCATTCCCTGAAGCAACTGTCGGCCCCCCCGGGCCAACGACGAGCTTCGAGATCTGCTGTTCTTGACGGTACCCAAACCGTGTTTCAGTGGATTTGGCATCATGCTTGATGCCAATCTGCTCGACCACTTTTTTCGGCAAAGCTTCCGCAAACTGAATTTCGAACCTTACTCGCTCGATTGCGTGATCAGGAGCCAGTGGCATCCACGACAAGGATTTCCTCCCAGTGAACCGTTCAAGAGTGTACACTTCCTAGAAGGGAACCTTTGGCCCTAGGTGCAATCGTACGCAACTGAAACTTGCGACTCTGGTAACCGAATTGGCAAAAATCTGACTGGTGACACACATCTTCAGCCTACCTTACGGCGTCGGAACATAAGCTAATGATCAGTTCTTACCCCCAGTTCGTGATCAGCGGCTTCACCCGCTACGGGCGGAATGGCCAGTGTCGTGCTGCCATCGATCTGTTCAGAGGCGGCAGGGTCGATGGTGATGATGCCGGTGCCGGAATTGCGAAACACCAGAGCGAACCCAACCCCCGCAGAGGCCACGGCGGGCAGGCCCAGCGTCCAGGTGCCGGTCGTGGCGTCGATCACCCGGCCCCGGTCAGCCAGCACCACCGTATAGGCCGCAGCCTTTGTCAGATAGTTGGAGGCCAGCGTGCCCAGCGTGGCAAGGGCGGTGGGGGTTGTGCCATCCGTGCCCATCAGGTTGGCCGAATAATCGCGCAGTGCCGCGATGGCCGTCTTGAACTGGCCTTGCGTGATCACGCCGGTAAAATCGCTGCTGTTGGGTAGGGTTGTCATGTCATGGGCTCCACATCGGGTCGGTGTCGTTGGTCCACATCGCGGTATCGTCGGTGTTCCACATATACGGGATCAGGCTGCCCAGGGTGGCGGCAAGCCAGGGGCCAACCGCCAGACCGCTGCCCCGCACCCGGATCATGGTGCGGTTGACGAACAGCAGTTGCACCGCGCGCTGGGTGGACGCGGTATTCGCCACGGGCACCCAGCCAGCCGTCGGGTTGTCGACATCGCTGCCCTCGGCCATTTCCAGATCATAAATCTCGGCGCCCGGTGCGGCCCGCCAGCCAAAGACGGCACGGATCGCGTCGCCGGGAATGCGGCGGGCGTACAGGCCCTTGACCACGGGTTTGGTCGGTCGGCGCGGCAGGCTGCTGGTCTGGATCGGTGGGGCCACGACGCCGGTTTCGGCGGTATGGACCGATGGATCCTCGGTTACCGCCTCGATCTCGACCTCATAGAGGCCGCGTGGCTGGACCCGCACCACGATGGCCAGCGTGCGCCATGTATTGGCGGTGCCGAACACGACATGGGTGCGCTCGCGCGTCTGGCCGGCCACCTCGGGTGTGAAGTCGGGCATGGCGGCCAGAACCACATCATAGGCGGTCGCCCCGGCGGTGACTGTCCATGGCCCCGACAGGCTGCCATCGGCGCGGCGCAGACCGATGACGCTGGCCCCGGCAAAGGTGACAGGCTCGGACAGGGTCAGGGTGCGGGTTGCTGCAGTCCAGCCGACCGCCTCGGCATGCGCGCCCCAGCCGGGCATGTCATGCTGCACGCCGATCAGATCGCCAATGGCGGGGATAAAACCCTCCATCTCGGTGGCGAACTTGACGATGCGGCGGCGATAGCGGTTGGCGGCGGCATGGTAGGTCACCTCGCGCAGGGCCTGCGAGCGGTTGTCGATGCCGAACAGTGGCATCTTGGCGGGCTTGACCCGGGACGATCCCGGCACGGCCCCCGTGACGCGCTGCGGGGCCCAGGTGCTGGCGTCCCAATAGGTGCCGGTGACGGCATCTGCCGTTTCTTCGGACGCCATGAGATAGTCGATGCTGAACGACTCCGCCTTGATGTTGCGCATGGAAAACAGGGCAACCGGCACGGTCTGCGGGCCATCGCGCACCACCCGCAGGATGCCGCCCTGCATGAAGCATTGCGCCCGGCCTGCGGCCGCGATCTTTTGCACCGCGTCCCACCAACTGCCAGCCTGATCAAACCGTGCGCTGAAGGTATCGCCGCGCGCGGCCCAGACGGCATCGAGCGCCAGCAGCGCGGCCAGATCGAGACGGGCATCGGCAAGGCCGGGACCATAGGTGGCATTGCGCGCCGCATCGGCAATCGCCCAGGCGATGGACTGGCTGGCCACCGGGGCGGACCAGCTCGTGCCATTCCAGACCGGAACCTTGCGGGTGGCGATCACGCCGATGCGGCGCGACGATTGCTGCGACAGGTTGTTGCTGGCCCGCATCCGCATGGCGATCAGCGTCACCGGCCCGCGATCTTTCGGCTCGGCCATATAGGCGCGCAAGCCACCCCACAGCAGTTGATCGGCCTCATCGGTCGAGGACGTGGCGGCGTTCGTTCGCCACAACCGGATCGCATAGCGGCCCGGCGTGGCCAGATTGTAGCGGGCCGAGCGGCGCGTGGGTGTGACCGTTGCCGCCGAAATCGAGCTTGCGTCCAGGTTGAACCATGAACCACTCGGTGCGCCCAGATCATCGACCTGACGCGCCTGCACCTGATAGCCGACGCTGAGGGCCGACAAGTCGCCGCCACTGCCCCGGCGGTAAAGGCCCTGCGGCAAAATCCAGTCAATGCCGATCTTCCTGGCCGAGTCGCCTGCCGCACTGGCCACAAAGCCGTTAATCCCGCCGATCACCGCATATATGTCGCAAGCGCCAGAGGTTCCAACCGCCGGGGCGGTCACCGTGAAGGTGTTCGCCGTCACGCTGGTGATGGCGTAAATATCATTGACCCCACCGCCGATCGTGAAGCCGATCAGTTTCGCCTGGCCTGTGGCAAAGCCATGTGCTGTCTTTGTGACGGTGATGACGGTTCCGGACCGCGTCCATGTGCCGCTGACACGGCCCGGCAATTCCTGCCCCGACACCTCGACCGATGTCGTGACCGATGTCGGGAACAGCGTCACATTGCCGGTGGACGGCACCACCTCATAGGTGATCTCCTCGAATGAGGTGATCGGCGTGTCCTCGATCCGGATCTGTTCCACATCATAGTCGCCACAGCCAAGGCACAGCAGTTGGTACAGGTACTGATCCTCGCCATGATATTCCCAATAGGGCTGTGCCGCGAAATCCGGATAGGCCAGAACACGGCCATATTGCACCGGGATCGGCTGTTCGATCCGCGCGGCATTGCCCTGCGCCTGCAAGGAATAGGTCGGAGAGGCTTGCGACAACGCCCTTTCCGATTTGGCTGCGGGAAACACCCCATTGATCAGGGCCGCGCCGGCCAGTTGGATGCCGAGCACCGTCGCCGAATACAGCAAGCCGCTGGTCGCACCGGTCAGGACACCGGCCAGTGGCCCGGCCACGGCAAAAAGGGCAACGCGCAGCAGCACCTGCAGCGGGTTCGACCCACCACCAGCGCCGCCGCCACCAC